>JBBDRM010000084.1:6151-31046 GCA_040905475.1 Actinomycetota bacterium | reverse complement strand
CCCCGCGCCTCCCAACATCCCTCACCTGAGGGATGTTTCGTCGCGGCCGGACTAGCAGACTCGGGAGACGCCGCGGACAAGGGGGGATGACGGTGAAACGAACGGTGACGGGACGGACGGTCGAGATCGGTGAGGGGTCAGATCGCCGATCGAGTTGGGGCGCCCGGGTAGGGTTGGTCGTGGTCTCGACGATCATCGCTGCTGGTGCACTTGCGGTGAAACCGAACCCGGCGAGCGCGGCATTCCCGGGACCGAACGGCTTGATCGCGTTCTCGAGAGACGTAGCCGGCGGCGCCTTCGACATCTTCACCGTTACCCCGGATGGCACCTCGGAGGTTCGGCTGACCGACGACCCAGGATTCGACGTCGATCCCGCCTGGAACGCAGACGGAACGAAGATCGCCTTCGCGAGCGATCGAGGCGGCGATCTGGATATCTGGGTCATGAACGCGGACGGCTCGGCTTCTAGCAGGCTCACAGATGCTCTGGGGATCGACAACCATCCCACGTGGTCACCAGATGGCTCCCGGATCGCATTCCATTCGAACC
This sequence comes from Actinomycetota bacterium, assembly GCA_040905475.1. Lineage (NCBI taxonomy): Bacteria > Bacillati > Actinomycetota > Actinomycetota bacterium. Next base: position 30,497 of record JBBDRM010000084.1, on the reverse strand, counting down.
GCGACGGCAACGACGAGATCTACGTGATGAATGCCGATGGTTCCGGGCAGACGAACATAAGCAACGACCCGGGTAACTCCGACGGGAGTCCGGCGTGGTCGCCCGACGGAACCAGGATCGCGTTCAGCAGGAGCGGCAGCATCCGATCGATGCAGCCCGACGGCTCAGGTCAGACCACGATCACTTCCGGCGGGTTCGACCTTAGCCCCGACTGGTCTCCCGACGGAACGCGCATCGTCTTCAGCAGGCTCGTCGGCGATACGTTCGATCTCTTCCTAGTAGAAAGCGCTGGGTCGGAGCCGACGAATATCACCGACGGTTCGACGGGGGATGCACGGGAGCCGGCGTGGTCTCCGGACAACAGCAGGATCGTATTCGACAGTTTTCGTCCGGGGCAGGGCCTCGTCGTCCAAACGGTACGGATCGACGGGAGCGACCTGAGGACTATCTCCGCAGGTATCGGTCCGAATTGGGCGCGCGGACCCGACGTCGTGCTCGGCTCGTGCTCGGATACAGCGAACCCCGATGGCGACGAGGCCGGTGCCGTTTCCGGTCCGATCCACCGCGCCCTCGAGCCGAGGATCGGTGCGCTAGGCCCGGTCGTGCACGGGCTGAACTGCAGACTCATCTCACCGCTGCAACTCTGAGGTGAAGCGGCGGCGACAGTCGGCTCGAGTGTTGATTCCCGCGGGAGAGGGCGATCAGGGCGATACGGAAACGGCGATCTCGGGCGACGACAAAGATCCCGGCGGCGCTCCGCTTGGTGCCTGGCCTCTCGCGGGGGACGGATGAGGAGCTCCGCCGGCTGGGTGAGCTTCACCGCGGAGTGTCCCGGGCTGCATACGAGAACCAGCCCCTCGATGCCGACCGGGAGCTCCGAACGGGCCAGGCCAACGACGGTCGCTCCCGCCTGAGGACGCCGGTCAACATGAGAGGAGACGTCGCACCGGCGCCACCCCTCGCTACGTCGCCGTGCGATCGTGCTCCCTAGCCACCCGGCCCAGCAACATGTTGACGAACCGCCCCGAGTCCTCGGTCGACAGGAGCTTCGCCAGCTCCACCGCTTCTTTGATCGAGGCGGCCGGCGGTGAATCACTCACGTGAGGGATGTTGTCGACGCCCCCGGCCACGATAGTGCCGTACACACCGCGGATAGACGCCTTCACGCATCCGATGCGAGAATCGTTCGGCTTGGATCGGGGGCCGAAGTACCGATGAGACAGCCGAAGGAAAGGGCGCCGGTCGAATCGCCGCGGTCTCCCTCAGGCGTCGTTACTTTCCTCCTGACCGACGTGGCGGGATCGACGCAGCTGTGGGAGTCCGATCGGAACGCGATGGCGCGGGCGATCGCCCGCCACTACGAGATCATCGACGAGGAGGTCGCCAAGAACGGCGGCGTACGCCCCGTCGAGCAAGGCGAGGGCGACTCCGCCGTTGCGGCGTTCGCCTTGGCGTCCGATGCGGCGCTCGCAGCGATCCGCATCCAGCAGACGATGGAAGCGGAGGCGTGGCCGGACGGGTCCGCCATCCGGATCCGCATCGCTCTCCATACCGGCGAGGTGATCACCCGAGACGATGGGAACTACGCCGGCCCCACGCTCAATCGCTGCGCCCGGCTCCGGGCGATCGGTCACGGGGGCCAGACGCTCCTCTCCCGAACGACGGCGGATCTCGTGCGTGACGATCTTCCGCCCGATGTCGCGTTGATCGATCTGGGCGAGCATCCCCTGCGCAGCCTGACGCGGCCCGAACACGTATTTCAGATCGACGGTCCCGGGCTTGCATCGGGATTCCCGCCGCTGCTTTCCGCGCGGGCGAGACCGAGCCCCCTGCCCGAGCAGATCACGACCTTCATCGGCCGGGAAGCCGAGGTTCAGGAGGTAGCCGACCTCCTCACGCAAACCCGGCTCTTGACACTCGTTGGGGCAGGAGGCTGCGGGAAGACGCGGCTCGCGATCGAGGTCGCCGGTCTCGTCACGGATCGCTACACCGACGGGGTTGTCTGGGTCGACCTCGCTGCGCTAACCGATCCGGGTCTTGTCCCCAGCTCGGTCGCGACTGCGCTCAACCTGCGAGAGGCACTCTTCTATGATCCCGTCGACACGGTTGCGTCGTACCTCGAGCGGCGCAACGTCCTCATCCTCCTCGACAACTGTGAACATCTGGCAAACGCATGCGCCACGTTCGCGGATCGGATACTTCGGAAGTGCCCCGAGGTGACGTTCCTCGCTACCAGCCGCGAGGCCCTCGGCGTTGACGCCGAAACATCATGGCGGGTGCCGTCGCTGGCGATACCCCAGCCCGGAGGCGACGACCCCGAGCAGGCCGAAGCGGTTCGGCTCTTCATCGACCGCGCACGAAAAGCTCGCCCTCGCATCGAGCTCACACCCGAGACCGTCGAAGCGATCGCCTCGATCTGCCGGCGGTTGGACGGCATCCCCCTTGCGGTCGAGCTTGCAGCGGCGCGCGTCCGCACGATGAGCCCGTCGCAGATCGCGAAGGGGATCGGAGAACGGTTCAGCCTGCTCGGCGGAGGGTCCCGGACCGCGCTCGCGCGACAGAGAACCCTGGAGGCCTCCGTCGACTGGAGCTACGCGCTCCTCACCGAGCCCGAAAGGATCCTGTTCCGCCGGCTCGCGATCTTCGCCGGCGGGTTCACGCTGGAGGCGGCCGAACGGGTCTGCTCAGACGCCATCCTCGACGAGTTCGCTGTGATGGACGTGCTATCCCGCCTCGTGGATCGATCCCTCGTGCAAGTGGAAGAGACGGACGACGGGCCCCGGTACCGCTTCCTGGAAACGGTGCGCGTCTACGCCCGCCAAAAACTGGCCGACTCCGACGATGCCACCGCTATCCGCGACCGGCATCTGGCGTTCTTCATCGAGTTGGCGGAGCGCGCCCAGAAAGGACTCATCACGTCCGCGATGCTGGAATGGGCGGAGCGGCTCGAGCGGGACCACGACAACGTCCGTGTCGCGATCGATTGGAGCCTCGAGTCCGAACAGACGGACTCCGCGTTGCGGTTCCTCATCGCGCTCGGCCTCTTCTGGCTGTACGCCAACCACTTGCCGGAAGGGAGTCGTCGGATCGATCCGATCCTCGCGCTCGAAGGCGGCGAACCGTTGATGCGGGCTCGAGCCCTGGCATCCGCGGCCGGTGCGGCTATCTTCGCCTTGGACGACCCGAGCAAGGTTCACCGGTTCGCCGACCCCGCGCTCGCACTCGGGGAGGAGATCGGCGATCCATGGACGATCGGTCGAGCGTCCGCGTTCTCCGGGTTCGCGGCCCTCTTCCGCTCGGTCGCCTCCGGTCGGGAACCCATCGCGAGGGCGATCGCGGCGGCGACCGAGGCAGAGGACGTAGCCGCTCTCGCTGTCGCGATGCCGGCCCGCATCCTCGTCGAAACCTTCCTTTGCGAAAGAGACCGAGCTCTCGCTGCGTCGAGGCGGAGCGTCGATTGGGCGCGTGGGACCGAGCATCCGGATTTCATCGCCGAGTGTCTCCTGGCGTCCGGAATACGAGCTACTTGGTGGGGGGAGTTCGAACTCGCCGAGTCCCTTCTCGATGAGAGCATCTCGACCGCTCGCGCGATCGACAATCACTTCCCGCTCTCGGTCGCACTGGCCATGAGGGGATACACGCAGACCCTTCAAGGACGGTACGACGATGCTCGGGCCGATCTCCGGGAGGCGATGACCATCGCGGAGCCGGAAGGCCTCATCGCAGTCTTCTCCGTCGGGAACGTCTTCCTCGCAAGGAACGCGTTCGCCGAAGGTGATCTCGAGACGGCAGCCGCCTTGTCGGAGCAGGGTCTGGCGATCACGCGGGCGATCGATTGGACGGTCATCCTGGCGATCGCTCTCGCGGACGGCAGTCTGATCAAAGCTGCGCAGGGCGACCTCGTGGGAGCTCGTGCCATGGCGGCGGAAGCGCTGTCGATGGCTCGCGAGAACGGCTTCGCCAACATCGTCGGACACGCGTCGTTCGCATTGGCTCAGATCTCGCAACGTGAGGGATCACTCGACGACGCCGAGAACACACTCCACGATGCGCTCGGGGTCCTGTCTGAGAGACACCTGATCCTGGAGATCGTCGTTGCTCTCGAACACATCGCGACGATCGCCTGCCTCAAGGAAAGTTTCCTCGAGTCGGCGCGGTTGCTCGGTGCGCCCCAGGGCGTCCGCGACCTCATCGGCTACCCGCGCCCGCCGATCAGCCGTGAAGACTTCGAATCAGCGCTCGAGTCCTCCCGACGCGAGCTCGGTGACGAGGTGGTCGCTGAAGCGTTCGATGAGGGCAGGGCGCTGTCGCTCGACGAAGCGGTGGCCTACGCGACGCGGGCCCGCGGCGAACGGAAGCGGCCCTCCCATGGTTGGTCCAGCCTCACGCCGACCGAACTCGACGTCGTCCGGCTCGTCCGCGAGGGTCTCACGAACCCCCAGATCGCCCAGCGCATGTTCATCTCGAAGAACACGGTCATGACACACGTCTCGCACATCTTCACGAAGCTCGGGCTCAAGACTCGTAGCGAGCTGGCTTCGGAAGCCACTCGCCGAGAGATCTGAGAAGCCGGCCCTTCAACTGCAGGCGACCGACGAGACGTTGTTCCACTCGTTGCCCTCGAGGACGCGACCGTCGGGGTCCACGACGATCGTGATCTTCCCAGCCCGGCCATCACTGAAGTCGGCATCGGAGGGAATCGTCCAGCGCGCGCCCGCCGCCTGGGTATGTTCGCCGCTCGCGAACGAGTGCACCGTCCCGCCGACGATCGCGGTCCGGAAGCCGCCGTGGGCCGGGTACTCGAGGATGATGCGCGTGGCGACATCGTGAGTCTGGCCGGGATGGACATCGGCGTTGAGTACGCCCGGGATGCGGTGGATCGTGAAGTCGACCCCGCCGCACCCGGAGGAAGCACTCGTAGCCACCGGGTCGAAGTCGGGAACCACGTAGACGAGACGCTGCGCGTGCCCACTCGAAGGGATCAGAAGCCCGAGCGAGACGACAGCCGTTAGAAGAACCCTCTCGATCGAACGCACGCTCGCTCCCCCCTCGATCCGTCGGTGATGTGGGTCGATCGCCAGTCTCGGGATGAGAGGGGTCGGATACATCACTCGACCGAGTGATTTCAGGGTTGTCGCGCCGGAAAGGCGGCTCAGCCGATGCCGTGCTCCCGCGCGACCCGGCCAAGCAACCCGTGGACGCACCGCCCACTGTCCTCGGTCGACATGCGCGTTCTTCCGAGCCTGGACTCGGTCGTTCGAGCCCGCCAGACTCGGGCCTTCCCGAGAAGAGGCGGTGGTACCATCGATCCCATGGAGCGGTCCGGCACGCTCACGTACGACGATCTGTTCGTCTTCCCCGACGACGGCTTGCGACGAGAGCTCATCGACGGCGAACTGATCGTGAGCCCGTCGCCGAAGACTCGTCATCAGCGGATCTCGGTCCGTTTGATCCTCGCTTTTGGTGGTTATCTGCAGGAGCAAGGCCGGGGCGAGGCCTTCAGCGCTCCGCTCGACGTGTTGTTCAGCGAAGGCGACGTCGTCGAGCCCGACCTCATCGTCGTGCTCGATGAGCAGCGAGAGATCATCACCGAGAACAACATCCAGGGCGTCCCGGCGTTGCTGATCGAGATCGTCTCCGATCCCCGGCTCGACCGCGTGCGCAAGCGCGACCTCTACGAGCGCGTCGGCGTCCCCCAGTACTGGATCGTCGACCCCGAAGCCGACCGGGTCGAGGTGTTCCGCCTCGGCGAGCGGGGTTACGGCAAGCCGGAGATCCTCGAGCCGGGCGACGAGGTGTCGTTCGCACCGCTCTCCGGGTTGAGCATCTCGGTCGCCGAGCTGCTCGCGCCGTAAACCGGGTCAGCCCGGGACGACCTTCAGGCCTCGCTGAGCGAAGTCGCGGTCGAAGGAGAACGCCTCTGTGACGCCCTCCTGTTCCATCAACGCGAACGACGACGCGTCCACGTAAGACCAGGACTTGTCCGCGTGCGACTCGAGGATCCTCCAGGCTTCCTCTTCGATCTCCGGCTCGATCCTGACCAGCTCGATCGCATCGCTCGCCCGCAAGGCGCTCCCCCACTGAAGGGCCTGGTCTCGTCCCGTGCGAACCAGCAGCGCGGCATGCGTCTCGGCGAAGACGAAGTTCGACGTGAATAGACGAACCCCTCGAGAAACGAGATCGCCGAGCGCGCCGCGGGCGCGCTCGTTGTCGGGATCACGCTTGTTCCGCGCCGCGACGAAGGCGCTGGTGTCTACGAAGACGCGCCTCATCCGCCGTACACGTCTCGATCGATGGTGGATGCGTCGCCGGGCTTCCCGTCGACCGGCGGATCGTAGAGCAGCAGCTTTATGAGTGGGTCTTTCTCCCAGGCAGGGGGTTCTCGACGGGCACGCTCGATGAGTTCGCGAACAACGCCGGCGATGCTGCCCTTCGCGCCGGCCTCACGCCTGAGCCAGCGGTATTGATCCTCTTCCAGATAGAGTTGCGTCCGCCGCATGATGTATACATCATACGCCGACCTCACTTGACGAGCAAGGGCTCCTGGTCATCGCATCGGCGGCAAACTGAAGGCGTTTTCGCTGGTCAAGATAAGGTGTCATGGGATCGTAACCGGATGGCAACCAGATCGCCTCATGAGGCGGGGATGATGGGTCCGCCGGATGAGACCCCCTCCGTCCGGCAGGCGAGAGGAGGCGGAGAGCATGACCCTGACGCTGGAAAGGCCTCGCGGTTCGAGTCACGCCGCCGAGCGATCCCTCTTCTGCAGCGAGTGCGGCATGCGCCTCGAGAGCCCGGCGCAGACCAAGCCCACCCGCTGTGCCTGGTGCGAACGCGAGGTCGGCGGCGGGTAGCACCTCGAAGCCCTTCCCCTGCCCGACCACGTTGACCACCATGAGGTTTGCCCGTCGAGTGCAGCTACACAACGAACGACCGGCTCCACGTCAACCGCTACATCGGCGGGTCGTGGATCGACTGGAACCCCCAGATCGATCGGCAACTCTGCTCGTGAACGGCGCTCGAGGAGTCGCGCCGAGCGCGTCACCCCTCATCGGCCGCCGGGCTCCGCTGTTCGTGTCGTCGGAACCCAATGTCGTCACGCTCTTTCAGCTACCCGCTTCCGACCCTTTGCCGGCGCGCCGTTCCCGGCGGCAGCGTCCATGAAGCGCAGCAGCTCGACCGGCACCGGGAAGATGATGGTCGAATTCCGGTCCCCCGCGACCTCCGTCATCGTCGACAGCAGCCGGAGCTGGAGCGCGGCCGGGTGGCGCTGGAGCTCTTCCGCGGCTTTCGACAGGTTCTCGGCTGCCTCATGCTCCCCTTTGGCGTGGATCACCTTCGCCCGGCGATCCCGCTCGGCCTCGGCCTGGCGGGCCATCGCCCGGCGCATCAGCTCCGGCAGCTCGACGTCCTTCACCTCGACCAGCGTCACCTTGACGCCCCACGGGTTGGTGAGGTCGTCGATGATCTTCTGGAGGCGCTGATTGATCTCGTCGCGGTTGATCAGCAACTCGTCGAGATCCACCTGTCCGAGGATGCTCCGCAGCGTGGTCTGCGCCACCTGCGAGGTCCCGAAGATGTAGTCCTGGATCGCCACCACGGCCTTGATCGGCTCGACGACGTTGAAGTAGGTGACCGCGTTCACCCGCACGGTGACGTTGTCGCGCGTGATCACGTCCTGCGGCGGGATGTCCATCGTCACCGTTTGCAGGTTCACCTTCACCATCCGGTCGATGATCGGGATGATGAAGAACAGGCCGGGCCCCTTCGCCCCCATGACGCGGCCGAGCCGGAAGATCACACCCCGCTCGTACTCCTTTACGATCCGGATCGCGGAGAACACCAGCATCAGCAGGATCGCCGCAGCGGCGATGATGCCGAACAGCAGCGCATCGCTCATGACTTCGCCTCCTCCTCCACCTCAACGACGAGCTCGAGCCCTTCCACCGCCAGGACCTTCACCCGCTTGCCGGCCTTCAGCGGCCGGCCGTCCGATCGAGCCTTCCACCAGGTGCCGTTGACGAGAACCTGCCCCGTCTTTCCCTTCGCGGAACCGACGACGCCGGTCGCGCCGATCATGGCCTCGATGCCCGTCATGGGTTCGACGTTCCGCGTCCGCCACGCCATCCGGCCGATGAACAGCGAGCTGCCCCCGACCGCTGCGCCGATCGGCACCAGCACGAACGGGTCGACGCCGACCGAACCGCGGAACAGGAACAGCCCCCCGACCAACAGCGAAACGGTCCCTCCCGCGGCGAAGACACCGACACCGGGCGTGAACACCTCCCCGATGAACAGCGCGGCCGCGAGCACGATCAGGATGACGCCGACGGCGTTGACCGGGAGCACCGACAGCGCGAACAGCGCCAGGATGAGCATGATCACGCCGACGATCCCCCCGGCCCCGACGCCGGGGTTGGCCACCTCGTAGATGATCGCCAGCGTCCCGATCGACAGGAACATGAACGCGATGTTCGGATCGGCGAGCCACTGAAGGACCCGGCGGAAGCCGCGCAACTCGTAGAGGACCGTCTCGGCGCCTCGCGTGGCCAGCGTGACTTCCTCTCCGGTGGACAGCCGGACCTTCCGTCCGTCGATCGCTTCGAGGAGCGCCGCGCGGCTGGAGGCGATGAGATCGACGACGTCGAGTTCGACGGCTTGCTCGACGCTGACGGACCTGCCTTCACGGACCATGTCTATCGCCACCTCGACGTTGCGTCCCCTTGCCCGTGCGATCGCTTCGGCGTAGGCGGCGGCGTCGTTGATGATCTTGTCGCTGATGTCTCCGCCCTGCAGGTCGACGGGCGTCGACGCGCCGACCGCAGTGCCCGGCGCCATGGCCGCGACGTGCGCCGCCATCGTGATGAAGGCCCCCGCCGAAGCTGCGCGCGCGCCTTGGGGGGCGACGTACACGATCACCGGGACGCGCGAGGCCAGGAACGCCTGGATGATCTCGCGCATGGAGGTGTCGAGTCCGCCGGGAGTGTCGAGCTCGACGAGGAACGCAGCGCGCCCATCGCGCTCGGCGATCTCGATCCCTTCACGGAGGTGGTCGGAGATGACCGGCGTGATAATGCCGCTAACGGGTGCGACAAGGACGCCGGAGCGCTCCTGCGCCCAGACGGCGGGGGCAAGGAGAACGGCGATCCCGACGAGGATCGAGGCGGCCGCAAGCCGACGAGGAAGGGGCCCAACGAAGATCCCCCGGCCCGCCCGTGCGCTCCGGGTCCGTGCGGGACGCATCGACGACCATATTCTGCCCTGTCGCGAGCGCGTCCACACGTCCGCAGGGTTACGGTTCGGTGACGATCTCGCTTGGGGTTTGGCCTTGTCCCGCCTTCCATCCGCGGACTAGCCTGGGGAATGAGCGGTTGGACCTTATCTGCACGGTGGGCGGCCCCGGCGTGGCTCACACCCGAAACAACAGGTGTGGCAATCCCTCGATCCGCTCGAAGTGCTCGTCGAAGGTGAGGAGATAGGCGTCGTGCGTCAACGCCGCCGCGGCGATCCAGATGTCGTTGCTCGGAACCGGCGTGCCGGCCGCTCGGAGCTCGGCGAACACCTCACCGTATCGACGCGCGACATCCCTGGTGACGTCGAGAACCCGGACGTAGGGCTCCTCGAGGAAGTCCTCGAGCGCTCGACGATTGTCTAGGTGCCGGCTGCCGACGCGGAACCCGGCCTCCAACTCTCCGAGGACCGTTGCCGACAGGAACACAACATCGGCATGCGCGACGGCATCGACGACCCGGCTCTCCCCCCGACGAAGATGCGAGTACGCGGAGGTGTCCAGCATGACGCGCGACGGCGGGACCTCAGCGCCAGAGCTCGACATCGATCTCGCGTTGGGCTCTGAGCGCCGCATCGAACTCCGCGGCGTCGCCCTCGTTCCAGGTGGCCCAGCGCATCAGGCGCTCCCGACGCGACTCGACCCCCACGGCCTCCTCCAACAGCTGGAGGATGGTCGAGTTCAGGCTCTGCCCCCGGGCTTCCGCGAGCGTCTTCAGCCGCCGGGCGAGCTCAGGCGCAGGATGGCGCAGCGTGATCTGCCTCGGCTCACTCATGACAGCATGACTCTATTATTACGATGTCACGCTGTCAACGCCCGGAATCACTACTCGGTGTGCTCCCGCGCCACCCGGCCCAGCAGTCCGTTGACGAACCGCCCGCTGTCCTCGGTCGACAGCAGCTTCGCCAGCTCCACGGCTTCGTTGATCGTCACACCCGGCGGGATCTCGGGCCGGTGCAGCAGCTCGAAGATGCCCATCCGGAGCAGGTTCCGGTCCACGATCGGCATCCGCTCGAGCACCCAGCGGTCGGCGTAGCGGCGGATCAGCTCGTCGAGCTCCTCACGATGCTCGACCACACCAGAAACCAGCTCGCGGGTGAACTCCTTCGCGTCCGGGTTCTCGGCCAGCACCTCGAGCGCCGGACGGTCGAGCGAGTCGGCGGCGTGCAGGATGTCCAGCGCGCGCTTGCGAGCCCTAGTGCGTGGGAGCACGACGCTCCCCTACTGGACCCGCGTCAGGTACTCGCCGGTGCGGGTGTCGACCTTGACCTTGTCGCCGGTCTCGACGAACAGCGGCACCTGCAGCGTCGCGCCGGTTTGCAGCGTCGCGATCTTCGTCGCGCCCGACACGCGATCGCCTTTCACGCCTGGGTCGGTGTGCTTGATCGACAGCTCGACCGACGCAGGCAGCTCGACCGAGATCGGCTTGCCCTCGTGCATCGCGACCATCACCGGCTGGTTCTCGACGAGCCACTGCGTGTCGTCGCCCAGGACCGACTGCTCGATCGGCATCTGGTCGTACGTGTTGGAGTCCATGAAAACCAAGTTGTCGCCGTCGTGATACAGGTACGTCATCTCGCGCTTGTCGAGGATCGCCTGATCGACCTTGACCCCAGCGTTGAACGTTCGTTCGACGACCGCGCCGGTCCGCACGTTGCGGAGCTTTGTGCGGACGACGGCTTGACCCTTGCCGGGCTTGTGATGCTGGAAGAACAGCACCTGCCAAAGGTTCCCCTCGATGAGGAGGACCATCCCGTTCTTGAGATCGTTCGTGGAAACCATAGGCGCGGGATTCTACCGGCTCAGCGCGTCGACTGGTCGCGGTGGCAGACCGCCTCGAGCATGAATCCGTGCGGATCGAGCCAGAACGTGGCGTAGTAACCCTCGTGGTACTCGGGCCACTCCTTCGGCGGGTGGACGACCTCCTCGCCGCGCGCCTCCACCCACGCATGGACCGCGTCGACCGCGGCGCGCGTCAAGACCATGAACGCGAGATGCTGCAGGCCCGGACGATGACGCGAGTAGTCACCCGCTTCGAGCGTGGGATAGAAGAAGATCCGCGTTCCCGGCTTGCCCTGGAGGGGCTGGTACGAGAACTGATCCGCCGAGGCGACGAATGGTTCGTATCCGATCAGCGGCATGAGCTCGTCGTAGTACGCCTTCGCGATCGCGAGGTCGGGGACGCTGGCGCCGAGATGACCGAGCGGCACGGTTAGACGCGGACCAGTTCTTTGGGCGAGCGGGTGAGGACGTCGCACGCATCGTCCGTGACGACGACGAGATCCTCGATCCGTACGCCGCCCAAGCCGGGAACGTAGATCCCCGGCTCCACCGTGACCGCCATCCCGGGAGCCAGCACATCGTCGCTGCCCCGGCGGATGCCCGGCGCTTCGTGGACCTCGAGTCCGCATCCGTGGCCGGTGCCGTGGCCGAACGTGTGGCCGGCGGCCTCGACGATGCTGCGCGCAGCCGCGTCGACCTCTTCACCGCTCTTGCCGGACGCCACTGCCTCGACGCCCGCCTGCTGGGCGGAGCGGACGATCTCGTAGATCTTCTCGAGCTCTGGAGCCGGGTCGCCGAAGGCGATCGTTCGGGTCATGTCGGAGTGGTAGCCATCCGTGATCGCGCCGAAGTCCAGCTTGATGAGGTCCCCCCGGCGCAAACGACGCTCGGTCGGGCTGTGGTGCGGCTCCGCCGCCTGCTCGCCGAAAGCGATGATCGTCGGGAAGGACAATCCCTCCGAGCCCGCCCGCCGCATCGCGTCCTCGAGCTCGGCCGCGGCCTCGACCTCGGTCATCCCTTCGCGCAGCCGCGGAAGCAGCGCGCGCAGCCCTTCGTCGCCGATCGCGGAAGCCCGGCGCAGCGCCTCGACCTCGGTCGCGTCCTTGACCTTGCGGAGCTCCTCGACCACGCCCGACGTCTCGACCAGCTCGACGGAGGGCATGTTCTCCCGCCACTGGCGCGCGGTCGAAAGCGTGACGTGGGAAGCTTCGATCGCGAGCTTGGAGACACCCGCGCCGACGATCTCCGCGGCGAGGACCTTGTCGCCGTCCTTCGGCGGGATCACGCGCCGGCAGTCGGCGGCTTCGCGCGCGGACTGCTCGTCGTAGCGCGAGTCGGTGAAGAACACGTCCTCCGCTCCGACCAGGACGATGCCCGCCGAGCCGGAGAAGCCGGTGAGATACCGAACGTTGACGAGCTTGGTGACGAGCATCGCGTCGGCGCCCAGCACCGGAAGCTGCTCACGAATCCGGTCGCGCCGGGCCCTCGTCATACGCATCCCCCTGGAATCATGGCGTCCGAGCCCCCTTTTGGGGGACTCCTACCATACCGGCGATCGCTTCGAGCGCGAGGACGTACCCGTTCACGCCGAGTCCGGCGATGACGCCCTTCGCGACCCCTGAGACGAGCGAGAGCCTGCGGAAGGGCTCACGCGCATGGATGTTGGAGATGTGGACCTCGACCACCGGCAGGCCCGTGCCGGCGAGCGTTTCCCGGAGTGGGTACGAGAAGTGACTGAGCGCGGCGGGATTGATGAGGATCGCGGCGGCGCCCCTTGCCGGAGCGTCGGCTACCGCCTTGGTGAGCTCGTCCTCGTCGTTGGACTGGAAGAAATCGACGGCGAGCCCGAGCTCCGAAGCCCGTGCTCGAATGGTGTCCTCGAGCTGGTTCAGCGTCGTGGAGCCGTAGATCTCCGGCTGGCGGGATCCGAGCTTGTCGAGGTTCGGCCCGTTGACCACGAACACGAGCGGCGGCGCCGGTCTCATGTGACCTCCGCCGGGGCGTCTGACACGTCTGACATGTCAGACGCTCCGGAGAGCACGTGCGTCGCCCCGAGGCTCACTTGATCCACTCGTACGCGGCGGCGATCATTTTGCGAGGCACGTCCGTGACGATCTTCGGACGTCCCGGCGCCTCGAGCACCACGAACCGCATCCCGGCGTCGTACTTCTTGTCGCCGGCCATGACCTCGAGCAGGGCTTGCAGCGGCACGTCCCCCGCCCCGCGGGTCGGCAGACCGAGTGCCTCCAGCACGCGGCGATGCTCTCCCATCCAATTCTCCATCCCCAGTTCCGCCGCGAGCGCCGCGGCGAAGGTCATGCCGAGCGCCACCGCCTCTCCGTGCCGCCAGCGCTCGTACCCTCCGAGCGCCTCGAGCGCGTGCCCGACCGTATGGCCGTAGTTCAGGTGCATCCGCTCGCCCCGTTCGGTCTCGTCGCGCTCGACGATCCGGCACTTCACGACGGCGGCTCGTGCGACCACGTCGGTGAGAACCTCGGGGTCGCGGTCGAAGATCGCCTCGCGACGGTCGACCAGCTCCTGGAGGAGTGGCGGGTCGGCGAGCATCGCATGCTTGACGACTTCGGCGAGACCCGAGCGCAGCTCCTCCTCCGGCAGCGTCGCGAGCGCGGTGATGTCCGCCAGCACCGCGACCGGCTGATGGAACGCACCGACGAGGTTCTTGCCTTCCGGCAGGTTCACGCCCGTCTTGCCGCCGATCGCGGCGTCGACCTGGCCCAGCAGCGTCGTCGGCACGTGCGCGACCGAGAGGCCGCGATGGTAGACGGCCGCGACGAAGCCCGCGACGTCGGTCGTGACGCCCCCGCCGACCCCAACGACGAGGTCGCCGCGATGCAGCCCATTACCCACGAACCCGCGGAGCAGGGCTTCGACATTGTCGATGGTCTTCGAGCCTTCACCGGGCTCGGTTGCGAAAGGAACGGCGCGGCGCCCGATCGCCTCCAGGCCCAGGGAGATCCGCTCCCCGTGCAGCGCTTGGACGTTGGCATCGGAGACGACCGCGATCACTTCGGCGCGTTCGGGGACGGGGATCAGCTCGTCGGCGCGCTCCATCAGACCCGGGCCGACCCATACCGAGTAGCCGCTGCCCGACGACGCGACCTTGATCTCGACCGGGGCGTCGCTCATGGGAGGCGCTCCGCGATCTCGTTCGCGACGTCGCCCGGCGTGCGACCGTCGGTGTCGACGATCAGCTCTGCCGCGGTCTCGTACGCGGGGGCGCGCTCGGACAGCAGCCGAGGAACCGCCTCCGCGGGGTCGCCGCGCAGCAGCGGCCGTCCCTCTCCGGCGCCCAGCCGCGCGATCAGCTCGTCCACCGATGTGCGGAGGTACACGATCGGGCCGGCTCCTTTCAGCACGCCGTAGTTCCGCACGGACAGGATCGCTCCCCCACCGCAGGCTATGACCCGGCCTTCTCGCGCGGCGGCGCGGATCACCGCCTCGCGCTCCAGCGAACGGAACCCCTCTTCGCCGAGCGCTTCGAAGATCTTGGGAACCGTCGACCGCGCCGATTCCTCTACGAGCGCGTCGGTATCCATGAAGTCGAATCCGAAACGGTCGGCGAGCGCTTTGCCCACGGCGGTCTTGCCCGCAGCCATGAAGCCGATCAGCACGACGCTCCGCGGCGGCATGTCCCTGGTCGCATCTATCGCGATGCCAGCTCGTCGAGGTAGCCGCGAAGGTTGCGGCGAGTCTCGGCGAGCGAGTCGCCGCCGAACTTCTCCAACATCGCCTCGGCGACCACGAACGCGATCATGGCCTCGCCGACGACGCCGGCTGCCGGAACGGCGCACACATCGGAGCGCTGCGTGATCGCGACCGCCTCTTCCTTCGTGTTCACGTCGACCGTCCCCAGCGGGCGAGCGAGCGAAGACAACGGCTTCATCGCCGCGCGGACGCGCAACGGGCCGCCGGTGGTCATACCGCCTTCCGTGCCGCCGCTCCGTCCGGTCGCGCGGTCGTAGCCATGGGCTTTGGACCAGGCGATCTCGTCGTGCGCCAGCGAGCCCGGCGTGCGCGCCACCTCGAAGCCGGGACCCACCTCGACACCCTTGATCGCCTGGATGCTCATCAGCGCTTGCGCGAGCCGGCCGTCGATGCGCCGGTCCCAGTGGACGTGCGAGCCCAGCCCCGGCGGGAGCCCGTACACGATCACCTCGAACACGCCGCCGAGCGTGTCGCCCTGCCGGCGCGCTTCCTCGATCGCGCGCTTCATCTCTTCCTCGGCGTCCGCGTGGAGCGTGCGGAGATCGGAAGAGTCGATCCGTTCGAGGTCGTCCGGCCCAGGCAGCTCCGTTGCGGCCGACCGCACGCCGCCTACCTCGATCACGTGGGAGAGCACCGTCGCGCCGAGCCCACTCAGCAGGGATCTGCACACGGCTCCGACGGCGACGCGCGCGGCCGTCTCGCGGGCGCTCGCGCGCTCGAGCACGCTGCGGGCGTCACCGAAGCCGTACTTCTGCATCCCCACCAGGTCGGCGTGCCCGGGACGCGGCCGGGTGAGCGCCGGGTCCTCGAGCTCGGCGTTCTCCTCCTCGACCGACATGATCGCCTGCCATTTCGGCCATTCGGTGTTGTGGATCACCAGCGAGATCGGAGACCCGATGGTGCGTCCGTGGCGGACACCGCCGAGGATCTCGAGCCGGTCCTCCTCGATCTTCATCCGCGTGCCGCGGCCGTATCCGTGACGCCGGCGCGCGAGCTCGGCTTCGAGCAGCTTCGAGGACACCGGGACACCCGAGACCATGCCTTCGAGCACGGCCGTGAGCGCTGGTCCGTGGGACTCACCGGCGGTCAGGAAGCGGAGCATGCGGCCATCTTACCGGCGGGTCGCGGACCTTCTTGCGTGGTTTGGACCGGCCGGGGTCAGGCGCTGCGCGCCAGGTTGCGGACCACCGGTTCGCCGGTTCCGGCCGTGATCAGCAGGCGGCGAACCTCGCCGGCAGCCCCCAGCGGGCCCATCGACCGCCCGTTAACCAGCAGCTCGACGGCGCCGGCGTTGCCGATCAGGATCTCGACCCGGTCGCCTCCCGAGAAGGATCGGCTCCAACCCTTCGCCGCCATCCCCTCGTAGACGACCTCGCCGTCGGCGACGACGCGCAGCCAGCTTCGGCCGCTCGCTCGCAGGTCCGCCGTGATCCCCACGAACCCCGGGAGCGCACGAGCGACGTCGTCGGTCGGGGGCGTCGCGTGCTCCCCGGCGTCTCCGGTCGCGGGCGCCGCGCCGGGGATCGTCTCTTCGAGGTCGGACACCGGCGTGCTCGGCCGCGGGAGCGGATCGTCTGCTCCCAGGACCAGCAGTACGCTCACGGTAGCGGCGACGGCGAGGGCGACGAGCCGGCCGCTGCTCCGTTTCCGCGGAGCGACACGGGCGAGCACCGCGAGTGATGGAGCGACCGGCGGCGGCTCGTACGGCGCCAGAAGCTGGAGGAGCGGCTCCGCTTCGAGGCGCAGATACCGGGCGTATTCGCGCAGGAAGGCTCTGGCGTACATGGGGGCCGGGAACTCATCCAGCGGCGCGCCTCGCTCGAGCGCGGTGAGGTATCGGAGCCCGATCCGCGTGTCGCGTGAGGCCTGAGCCAAGGAGATCTTTCGGCGGCGTCTCGCCTTGCGAAGGGCGGTACCCAGGTCCTCGCCCGGATCGATCCTTCGTACGCGGGCCGCACGGGACGAAGGCACGAGCCGGAACGACGTCGAGTCGGTGGCGTCTCCCCCGTCGGCCGGGGTTCGTTCGATCTCTACCGTCGCCAAGACGCAGCGGCCTTTCGGCTCGAGCAGGGGAAGCCGAGCAGGTTTTTCCCCGCGTTGCGCTCACGCCAAACGTAGCAAGCGGTTTCCGGAGCCCGACCGGAGGGTTGAGCTACTTGAAGACCTCTTGGCCCTCGCAGAGCGTGAATTGCTCGTCCCCGAAGACGAACGTGCCGCAGTCCGCCGTCAGCGACTTCACGCGATAGGAGCCGGCGAAGGTATCTCCCTCAGACACCTCGTACTCCGTGCCGTCGACCACGACGACCGCCACGCGGTTGGCCCCCGATCCGCTGATGCTCATCAGGGTCACGCGCTGCCCGCCGCTGCCCGTCGGGCCACCGGTCGGACCCGGGGAGCCGCCGGGGGCCGGTGTGCCGCCGATCGGGCCGGCGCTCACCAGCGGCCGGAACGGATCCTTCCCCTCGAAGACTTCGAAACTCTCCGGGACGCCGGTTGGAGATGCCGTCGGCGTCGGGGACACAGGCGCGCGCGGCGTGCTCGTACTGGGGGACGTCGGGAAGGCCTCGGGCTCCTCTCCGCCGCCCGACAGGAAGAGCAGGTACACGACGGCGAGCAGCGCGATGATGCCGAAGAGGATGATCAGCGCACGCTCGCGCGGCTGCAGCCGCTGCCAGCGGCTTCCCTCTTCGAACTCGACGCTCACGGGTGCCTCCTCATCCGCCGGTGGTCGGACTCGGAGCCGGGGTGGGGGCCGCCCCACCCGGGCTCGCGTTCGGTGCGACGACGTACATCCGGAACGTGATCGTCGACGACAACGTGAACAGGCCGGAGACCAGATCGGTCTGAGGCGAGATGGCGATCGAGGTAACTTCGACGACCCGCTGCAGTTCCTCGAGTCGCGTCAACAGGGACTGTAGGCGGAAGAACCCGCCGACGACCTGGATGGTCACGGTGACCACCTGCACGCCGGTGCGACCGGTGAGCGCGCCCGGCGGGCTGGGCGCGATCGAACGCAGGTCGATGCCCGAAGCCGTCGCGGCCGTCTGCAGCTGACGGATGAGCGACGGCAGCTCGGGGGTCGGCGGAAGCAGCCGGTCGAACACGGCAAGCCTTGCACGCGTCGTCGGCTCGTCACGCTGAGCCGTCTGCAGCTGACGCAGCCGGTTGCGCAAGGTCTGGTTCTCGTCCTGCGCCAGCTCGATCTGTTCTCGCACCTCGGAGATGTCCTTCAGCTTCGGGCTGAGAAGGAACAGGAAAAACACCGCGATGACAAGAACGGCGGCGACGGCGGCCAGCACGAATCGGCGCATCATGGCTGTCGCATACCTCCCGGCTGGTTCCGGCGGAGCGCATCCTGGTCGAGCTGAACCGAGGAGTTGAAGTCGACCAGGGTCTGCAACGTGTCGGAATCGGATTTCGACGAGAGCGACAGATAGGGGAACAGGAATTCATCGACCCCGGCGAGGCGACTCAACCACCGAGCCACGTCGAGATGCGTGAAGGTCTGCCCCGAGACCTGGATCGTTCCCACGGGCCCGGTCGCTGCGCCGGGTGCCGCCGCGGCGGCCTGGACCGAGCCGGAGAAGTTCGTCAGCCACACGTCGGACGGGATGACCAGACTGATGTTGTTGAGGAGCAGGCTCCACCGAACCTCATTCACGGTGAGCTGGCCGAGGAGTTGTTCCTTCGTGCGAAGGGTCGCTTGCAGTTGCGCGAACCCTTGCAACTGATCGACCTGGCGCTCCAAGCGCGAATTCGCTCGCTCCTGAGCCTCGAGGTCGCCGCGCGCGCCGGAGAGTCGCGCCGCCTGCAGAACGAACACGAGCACCAACAGCGCGACGAGCCCGAGCAGGCCGGCCGCGAGGAGCAGCGTCATCTGGCGAGCGCGACGCCGCTCGGCGATATCCGAAGGAAGCAGGTTGATCTGGCGCATCATGCTTCCCTCATGGCCAGACCGATGGCGACCGAGGCGACGCTTCCCAACTGAGACAGCTCGTCGGGTGTCTGGTCGACCTTCCCGAGACGCACGCGCGCGAGCGGTTGCCCTTCCTCGACGGGGAGATGCAGAGCCGCCGACAACCGTTCGTGAAGGCCGGGCAGCCTCGAGCCGCCGCCGGTCACGATGACCGTCGAGATCCGCGCAGCTCCCGGCTGGGTCAAGTAGTAGTCGAGCGAGCCCCGCACCTCGTCGATGAACGCCGCGGCACGCATCTCGATCATCCGCGCGGCACCCTCGGCGGGGATAGGGCCGCCTTCGGGCGTTACGCCGATCCGAGCTTTCACGGTCTCGGCTTCCTCCCACGGGACGGTGAGGCCGACGGCGAGCGCTTCGGTGACGTCGTCGCCGCCCATCGGAAGGATCCGGACGAAGCGCGGACGTGCCTCCTCGTGCACGACGATGTTCGTGACGCCGGCTCCGATGTCGATAAGCGCTTCGCCCTCCCTGGGGCCGAGGAGGCCGATCGACGAGCCGAGCGCGCGGAGCATCGCGAAGGAGCTGAGATCCACGGCGGCCGGATCCAACCCGGCGCCCTGCGCCGCGACCACGAAGGTGTTGACCATGTCGCGTTGAGCCGCGACGAGCAGAACGTTCAGGACCTGATCGCCGGAATCGTTGGTCCGTTCCTCGAGGATCTGATAGTCGAGGATGGCATCCTCGATAGGGATCGGGATGAACTCCTGGGCCTGGAACTGGAGCGCTCCCTTGAGCTCGAGCTCGTCCATCGCCGGCATCTCCACCTGGCGGACGACCACTTTCTGGTTCGCGAGCCCCAGGGCCGTGTTGCGCACGGCGAAGCGGCCCCGACGAACCAACTCGCGGAGCGCGCCGATGACGGCGTCCATGTCGGCTATCTCACCGCCGACGACGGATCCGCGCGGCAGCGGCGCGGAAGAGAACCGCGCCAGCGTGGGCGGGTCTGATTTCATCGACACCTCTGCGGCGCGAACCGCGCTGGTGCCGATGTCCAGCCCCAAAAGTGTGCGGGCCATCGCTATCCGTTCGGTAGCTCGACCTTGACCGCCCGGTCGGACAGATAGCGGTTCACATCGCTCTCGCGGATCCGGTAGTTCTTGCCGACCCGGATCGCCGCGAGGCTCCCGCTCTTGATCAGCCGGTAAACGGTCATGGTCGAGACGCGCATCAACGACGCAACCTCACCGACGGTGAGGAGGCGGTCGCCCACGTATGGGCTTCTCCGCGGAGGCGTCATGCGGCCCCTTTCCACGAATCGGACTTCTGCAACATGTTCACCAATGTCACCATGTCCACCAAGTTCCACAAACAACACAGCCTGCACAACGGACTCGGAAGGAGGCGACCCTATACATCTTGCTCTTTTGAAGTCAAGAGCAAGATTCGACGACTCAAGATGACATCTTTAGAACTACACAACTGTAATTATCAGCGCACACCCAGCGTGAGCAGGCCCAACAGTTGTGGCGGGCTTCGGCTTTCGGCGTTCGCTCGACTTAGCGGTACATGTCGAGCATGGACCGACCGGCGAGGGCGCTGATGATGGCGCCGAGCGCCATGAAGGGCCCGAAGGGGATCGCCGTCTTCCGGCCTGCCTTTCCCGTGATCATGAGCGCGATGCCGACGACGGCGCCGATCGCGAAGGCCGCGAAGAAGGCGATGACGAGCCTCCCCCACCCCAGGTACCCGAGGAACAGGCCGATGAGACCGGCGAGCTTCACGTCTCCCATCCCCATGCCGGCCGGCGAGATGAGCGCGACGAGGAGGAACCCTGCCGCGCCGGCGACCCCTCCGAGCAGCGCGCGAGCCCACGCGTCGAGGCCGGGCCCCATCGCAGCGGTGATCGCCAGAAGAGGCACCCCGATCACGACCGAGGGATAGACGATCTTGTTCGGCAGGATCTTGTGCTCGAGGTCGATGAGCGAGAGGGCCACGAGGACCCAAAGGAAGGGCAGGAACGCCAGAAGTTGCCAGTCCTGCCCGCCGGTGGTTCCCGGCGGCACGAGCTGATCGCGACGGAGGACGGCGAGGACCCAGACGGCCGCGGTCAAGATCTCGCCGGCCGGGTACCGTGCGGTTATCGGCGCCCGGCAGTAGCGACAGCGGCCTTTCAGCAGCAGCCACGAGACCACGGGGATGTTGTCCCGAGCCGACAGCTCGTGCCCGCAGCTGGGACAGCGGGAGGCCGGACGCACGATCGATTCCTGGCGCGGCACGCGGTGGACGACGACGTTGAGGAAGCTCCCGAAGACGAGCCCCCCTATCCCGGCGAGTGCCACGGCCACGGCTTCCATCGGCGCGAGGCTACCGCAGGGTCGTGCCGCCCGGGCTGAGGGTGGGCGCTAGGGCGCCAGCTCGAACCAGGTCTCGACCTCGTAGGTCACGTCGCCGAACCCAACTACCCGCTCGACGCGCGAGTCGTAATTCAGCGTCTGGTTGTTCTTGATCTGGATCGCGTCGGCGTAGATCGTGCCGAACTGGACCTGGTTGTTCTTCACCGCGACCGGGCCATACGGCGCGTAGATCACGACGGCGGTGTTCCCGGATGGTTCGAAATTGTTCTTCAGATGGATCGAACACTCGGAGTTGTCCTGGTTGACGTCGCACACGGATCCGGTCGGCGGCTGATACGTGGAGACGAGCGTGAAGAGCGCGTCCCCCGCGCTGTCGGTCAGACCGTTCGCGTAGATCGGAACGTTGGCGATGATGGTCGTGTCGCCGGCGATCGTGACTCCCGTGAGGTCGATCCGGAGACTCTGGCCCGCGAGGCCGGACTGGTTGATGTAATAGGAACCGCTCATGGCGCTCTTCTCGGGGATGATGTGCGCCTGGAAGTCCGAAACCGCCGTGCCGGACGCCGTTTCCGCGGTTCCGAACTCGTGGTGGGTCGCCGGATCGTAGTTGGATGCGCTGTACGTGAACGTGGGCAGCGGTTTCGTCGGCGAAGCCGCCGTGCACACGTTCTGAGAGATCGTGCCCTGCACGGTCCCAGAGCCCGTCTTGGGTCCCCAGCTCACCATGTTGCCCACGACGGTCGCGGTGCCCTCGACCCGCACCTTGTACTTGGTGGGGTCCTCTCCCCCGCAGGTGATCGGGTCCGGCGGCGAAGTGACGGACGCCTTCACGTTCCCGCCGATCGTGCCTCCGGCCCCCAGATGGACGGCGCGATCCAGGTTGTTCGGATCGTATCCCCCCGACCAGACGTCTTCGTCGATCGTTACGCCGGTCTTCGTGGCGACCCAGCCCGTCGCCGCGGTCACGCTTCCGTGAACGATGTTGTTCTGTTCGAGGAGCACGTTCTGGTTCGACCAGATGTCGCCATCGATCACGTCGTTACCTTTGGTGGCGATGCTGGTGTTGGAGAGCATGGCGTAGAGGAACGAGGACGGCGGCGCGAGCGTGACGCGCAGACGACGCGTCGCTCCCAGGCCCTGGCCGGGCTCGACCACCCCGGCGACGTCGATCTGGAAACGTTTGCGAGGCTGCGGTGTGACCGTGCCGGTGAAGTTCCCTTCGTCGGTCGTGCCGCTGAACGTGCCGGTGAACGCGCCGTTCGTTTCCTCGAGCTTCGCGATCGCCTGGTGCACTCCCGCTTCTGCCACGTGCAGCGCCTGCACCCAGCTCCGGCCCTTCGCCGTTGCGAACGTCGTGTGCGATCCGACCGACATCACCAGAGCCATCAGGGTCCCCATGACGCCCAGGAGGACGACGGCCACGATCATCGCGAAGCCGGACTCCTCCCGATGCAGCGCGCGTCCGATCCTCCCGATGCTCATGCCGTCGCCGCCTTGTTCCTCAGGCGTACCTCGGACGTCAGGACGAGCGTCGTGTCGGGGGTCCGCGGCGGGTGGACCTGGAGGGAGAACGAGACGACCTGAACGATGCCGGCGGTATCCCCCGTGTAGGTGAACAGGGCCGTGGACACCAGATCGTCCTGTATGACGTCCGCCGTACCTCCGTTGACGCTCCTCGTCAGGGTGTCGCCGACGACCGCGTAGACGATCTCGGCCTCGACCCCGAGCAAGAAGGTCGTCATCTCGAACCGGGTCGCGGGCGAGGTTCCGTCCGGCTCCACGACGCGCGCCTGACGGATCTCCTTCGTCATGCGATCCACGGCGATCCGCATCGTGTCTAGCGTCTCGCTTCGGTCCTTGACGAAGGCGCTCTGTCGTTGCACGACGCCGAAGACGCCGAGGATCGAACCCATGACGACGAGCAGGATCGACACGCTGAAGACCAGCTCGAGGAGGGTGAAGCCCTCCGCGTCACGAGCACTGATTCTTCGAAAGCGAGACGATATTCGTCGCATCGGATTCATTCCCTGCCTTGTCGTAGCCGACCACGTAGTACCGGACGGAGTCGAGCGTCTTCAGATTGGTCGTCGTTTCTTGGCCGAGGCTCGTCGTGCTGAGCACCGTCCACGCCCCGCTGTTCGTGCTCACGTAGATGCGATAGCCGTTGAAGTTCGTGTCGGTGGAAGCGCCCCACGAGAGCGTCACCGTCCGGTCGTTGCCGCTGCAGCTCAGCGTCCTCGCGAGGGTTCCGGGGACCGTCGGAGACACGGTGTCGAGCACGACGGTTTGCGGCGAGAACGTTCGCACGTTCCCGTTCGCGTCGGTCGCCTTCGCGTGGACGGACTTCGTACCGTCGCCCGACGGAAGCGTCCATGAGACCGAGGGGTTCGACGAGTCGTAGGTCAACGGGTCGCTGAACAGGGTTCCATCGTTGGAGAACTGCATCGAGATCGGTTGACACGGATCGGTGAGGGTCATGCTCAGGCCGACCGACGTGCTCGAGGTGTACCCCTGTTGCCCGCTCGTCGAGAGGATCTGGAAGCCGCCGGTCGGGCCGGACGTGTCGCCCGCGCAGGTCGTCGGCTCCGTGGTGGGCGACGAGGTCGGCACGCCTCCACCCTGATTCGCGCCTGCCTCGGTCCCTTCGATCGTCACGCTCCCCGGCGTGAAGAAGGTCGAGGCCCGAACCATCCGGGAGGGGCCGAGGACCTGCGGCTTGTAGACGACCATCACGGTCAACCGCTTCACGTTGTTGGCCTGGTCGAACCACGTCGCGTACTGCCAGACCTCCATGGTGACGGTCCCGACCTGCAACGGGTCCTCGAGGTGCAGCACCTGACCGCCGGTGTCGTCGACGATCAGATCCTCGTAGTCCCCGTCTCCCGTGACGTCGAACTGCGTGTTGTCGCCGCTGACGAAGTAGTCGGGGTTATCGGGGTCGTCGACGTGAACGGGCTGGGTGGTCAAAGCGACGGCCTCGTAGGGCACGTTCCGGAGATGCTCGATGCGCGCGTTGCCGATCTCCGTCGCGGTTTGCCGCTGCCGGCTGAGCGTCACCTGTCGGAGCCCGAAACCGAGCGCGCCGGCGAGGGCGAAGAAGCCGATCGCCATGATCGACAGCGCGGCCATTAGCTCGACGGTGGTGAAGCCGGCCTCGCCGTCGGCCGGCCGGGCGAAGGGGTTCATGGGTCTCCTAAGAAGAGGCTCTTCACCTGCGGATATCGGCCTTTGCGGCTCGAATCTTGAGACGAAACGGACGAGGCGGGGCCGGAATACGCT
>JBBDRM010000084.1:0-6141 GCA_040905475.1 Actinomycetota bacterium | reverse complement strand
GGGGTCCCCGCCGCCTCGTCCAGGATCGGTGGAACTACCAGGCGGTATCCGTGATGCTCGCCGGGCACGCGGTCGCGGACGTGGCGTTGGCCACCTTCGCGTAGTACGTTCCCGCCGTGCTGTTCCCGCGGAATGCCGCGGCCAGATCCGACTGGATGTCCAGCAGGCAGAACAGCGTTCCCGAGGAGCTCCAGCTCTTGAGCACGACACCCTGGAACGTGGCGTCGACGGCTTCGACGGCCACATCCCGCTCGGCCGCCTCAGGAGACGCGTCGTCCCAGTTGAGGCTGCCCTCTTCAGCCTTCAGAGTGGTCTGGCCCGCCGCAGCGGAACCATCGACGTACAGCTGGCTGTCCGTATAAACGGTCTCTTCGGTGCCGAGGGCGATACGGATGTTCGACTGCGCTTGCTTGTCCTGCGCACGCTTCCTAGCACCGAGGAAGGTCGGGATGGCGATCGCGATAAGGATGGCAATGATGAGCACGACCACCATCAACTCGATGAGGGTGAAACCCTCGTCTTCCCGGCCGCGGGCGAGGCGCTCGCGGATTGCACTCAACATGTGGATCCTCCTTCTCCCGCGGGGCGCGGGGGTCGACGTTCGACTCAATCGAGGTATCGGGGCTCGCTCACTTGGGCTTAAGGGCGCGGCGTCCCGACGTGTCACGAAAGGTCCGATTCGCCGGGACGACAGGGCAAAAACCAATCCGTTTCGCTAGTTCCGGGCTAGTCACCCGACGCTATGGACTTCGGCCCTTTGTGGGGGGCCGGACGTCGGCGACTACTCGATGAGGTTGATGATGTTGAACATCGGCATGTAGAGCGCGACGACCATGCCACCCACCACGACGCCCATAACGGCGATCAAGACCGGTTCGATGAGCGACGTCAGCGCTTCGACGGTCGCCTCGACCTCTTGATCGTAGAAGTCGGCAATCTTCGCGAGCATCGTGTCGAGCGCTCCGGTCTCTTCTCCCACCGCGATCATCTGAACGACCATCGGCGGGAACGTGCCGTGACGCTCGAGCGGCTTCGCGATGCTCTCCCCTTCCTTCACCGACGCGGCCACGTCTCGGACGGCGTTCGATACCACCACGTTATTCACCGTCTCCTGGACGATCTCGAGCGATTGGAGGATCGGGACGCCCGACCGCATGAGAACGGACAACGTCCTGGCGAAGCGCGAGAGAGCAGATTTGTGGACGAGCTGGCCGAAGATGGGCGCGCGCAACTTCAGCGCGTCCCACCTGCCTCGGCCCTTCTCGGTGTTGACCCACCGCCGCAGCCCCACGAAGGAGCCGACCATGAGCGCCGCGACTATGTACCAGAACTGCTTCGCCTTGTCGGAGAGCGCAACGAGCACCCGCGTCGGCAGCGGCAGATCCCCGCCGAGGTCGCGATAGAGGTTCTTGAACGTCGGCACCACGAAGATCAGCATCCCGATCATGATCAGGATGACGAGGCAGAACACGACCGCCGGGTACGTCATCGCACTCTTGATCTTCTGGCGGAGCGTGAGGTCTTTCTCGAGGTTCTCGGCGAGGCGCAGGAGAACGCTGTCGAGCACACCGCCGATCTCGCCGGCTCGGATCATCGCGACGTAGAGACGCTTGAAGACCTTCGGGTGCTTGGCGACGGCCTGCGACAGCGACATGCCTTTCTCGACGTCGCTGCGCACCTCCGAGATCACGCGGGCGAAATTCGGGTTCTCCGTCTGCTCCGAAAGGATGTTGAGCGCGCGCAGAAGCGACAGGCCGGAGTTGATCATGGTGGCGAACTGGCGGGAGAAGACGGCGAGGTCCTTCTGCTTGACCTTTCCGCCCCACGGGAGCTTGATCTCCATCTTGGCCATGGAGGTCTTGTGCTCCTCGATCAGGATCGGCGCGAAGCCCATCTGGCGCAGCTTGGTCGAGACCGCCGCCTGGCTGTCGGCTTCGAGCGTGCCCGAGACGAGCTTCCCGCCGCGGTCCCGAACCTTGTAGGCGAATGTGGTAGCCAACTCTCCTCCTACGACCGGCCCGCGAGCGTGCTGAGGTCTTCGGCGTTGTGGCACCGCTCGAGCGCGATCTCGAACGTGATCTTCCTCGACTTGACGAGCTCCGCCAGCGCTTGATCCATCGTTTGCATGCCGAACTTCGCGCCCGCTTGCATCGCCGAATAGATCATGTGGGTCTTGCCTTCGCGGATGAGGTTCCGAACCGCGGGAGTGGCGATCAAGATCTCGACCGCCAGCGCTCGCCCCCCTCCGTCGGCTGTGGGGATCAGCTGCTGGCACACGACCCCTTGGAGCGACGCCGCGAGCTGCACCCGCACCTGCTGTTGCTGATGCGGCGGGAACACGTCGATCACGCGGTCGATCGTCTGCGGGGCGTCTTGCGTGTGGAGGGTGGCGAACACGAGGTGCCCGGTCTCTGCGGCGGTCAACGCAACCGAGATCGTCTCGAGATCCCGCATCTCGCCGACCAGGATCACGTCGGGATCCTGACGGAGCACGTGCTTGAGCGCCGAGGCGAAAGACTTCGTGTCGGTGCCCACCTCACGCTGGTTGATGATCGCCGTCTTGTGACGATGGAGGTATTCGATCGGGTCCTCGACCGTCATGATGTGGTCCGTCCGCTGGCGGTTGATGACGTCGATGATGGCCGCGAGCGTCGTCGACTTCCCCGACCCCGTCGGACCCGTGACGAGCACGAAGCCGCGCGCCAGCCGCGCGAAATCCGCCACCTTAGGGGGCAGCCCGAGATCTTCGACGGGCCGGACTTCGTGCGGGATGGCCCGGAACGCCGCGCCGATCGCGTCGCGCTGGAAGTAGACGTTCAGCCGGAACCGCGCGCGACCCGGGAGCGAGTACGACAGGTCGAGCTCCAGATCGTTCTCGAGCTTCTCGCGCTGGCGTTGCGTCAGGATCGCGTAGATGAGTCGCCGGATCTCGGCCGGCTGCATGACCGGGTAATCCTCGAGCCGCATCAGGTGACCGTTCACCCGAAGGGTCGGCTGGGTTTGCGCCGTGAGATGAAGATCGGACGCACCTTCTTCGAGAACGCGCTCGAGAAGGGCGTTCATGTTGAGCTCTTTCTCCTCCGGCTCGTCCTCCAGCGGCGCGACCATCTCCTGGAGGACTTCCTCCTCGTAGGAGGGTTGTGGCTCTCCGGTCGCGATCCGCTCGATCGCTTGGAGGACGTGCCGGCGAACCGCCAGCGCGGATGTGACCTCGTACCCGGTCATCTCGGCGATCGCGTCGACCGTGGTCCGGTTCCCCGGATGCGTCATGGCGACCACGAGCCGGCCGCCATCCATACGGACGGGGATCGCCTCGTTGGAAGTGGCGAAGCCGACGGGGATCAGGCCGGCCACAGAGGGATCCGGGCCTCGCGTCTCGAGGTCGGCGAACGGCACCCCGATCTGCTTGGCGACGGCCTCGACGAGCGCCTTCTCCTCGACGACTCCCTGTTCGCGCAGGATGGTGCCGAGCGGCCGCCCGGTCTCCCGCTGGCGTTGGAGGGCGTCCGCGAGCTGCTCACGCGAGATGAGGCGCTCGTCGACGAGCACCTCTCCGAGCGGCTTGGATCCTACGGACAAAGGGGCTCCCATTCATAAGGGGCGTTCTGCCCTGGTTCTCGACAGTTCCCTGCCCGGTCTTGACCGGTCCTCAGACGATGACCCGCATGATCTCCTCGATCGAGGTGACGCCTGCGAGCACCTTCTCGACGCCGTCCGAACGGAGGGTGCGCATCCCTTGCTCGAGCGCGACACGGCCGATGTCTTCGGCGGAGCGACGCTCGGCGATGAGGCGCTCGATCTCCTCCGAACGGAGCATCACCTCGTGAGCGGCGAGCCGCCCGCGGTAGCCGGTTTTCGCACAGTTCGAGCAGCCGACCGCCCGGTACAGCTTGGGGAGCGTGCCGTCGGCGCCTATGGGGATCCTCGCCTCCTTCAACGCCTCCTCCGTCGGGGCGTACAGCTCCTTGCAACGGTCGCACAGCACGCGAAGGAGCCGTTGCGCGAGCACGCAGTCGACCGCGGAAGAGACGAGGAACGGCTCGATGCCCATCTCGAGGAGTCGGGAGACCGCCGAGGGCGCGTCGTTCGTGTGCAGCGTCGATAGGACGAGATGTCCGGTCAAAGCAGCCTCCACCGCGATCTGCGCGGTCTCGCGGTCGCGGATCTCCCCGATCAGCACGACGTCGGGGTCGGATCGCAGGATGGACCGCAGGGCGCTGGCGAACGTCAGGCCGGCCTTGCTGTTGATCTGGATCTGGTTCACTCCCGGAAGCCGGTACTCCACCGGATCCTCGACCGTGATGATGTTCCGCTCGGCGGTGTTGATGATGTTCAGCGCCGCGTAGAGCGTGGTCGACTTCCCGGATCCGGTTGGGCCCGTGACGAGGATCATGCCGTACGGCTTGCGGTACGAGAACTCGAAACGTTCGAAGTTGTGCTCGCTGAATCCGAGGTCCTGCAGGTTGAGCAGAACGCTGGATTTATCGAGGATCCGGATCACGACCTTCTCGCCGTGGACGGTCGGCAGGGTCGCGACACGGAGGTCGATGGCCTTCCCGCCGACGACCAGACCCACGCGCCCGTCCTGGGGGATCCGACGCTCGGCGATGTTGATGTCGCTCATGATCTTGAGCCGAGAAATCACCCCGGACTGGATCGACTTCGGAGACCGCATGACTTCGTGCAGAACGCCGTCGATCCGATAGCGGATGCGGACGTCCTTCTCTTGCGGCTCGATGTGGATGTCCGAGGCGCGCTCCCCGACCGCCTGGGTGATGAGCAGGTTGACGAGCTTGACGATCGGGGCGTCTTCGACGAGCTCGCGCGTCTTGGCGAGATCTTCGAGCTCGTCGGATTCCTCGGCCGCCGCCCCGACGATGTCCTCGACGGATTGATCGAGCCGGTGGAACCGCGCGATGGCACCGTAGATGTCGGAGCGCGTGGCGACGACGGCTTTGATCTCGAGCCCGGTGATCGTCCGGATGTCGTCAAGAGCGAAGACGTTGGCCGGGTCGCTCATCGCGACGACCAGCTTGGAATCCTCGTAGCCGATCGGAAGCGCCGAATACCGCTTGGCGAGCGCGTCGGAGATCAGCGCCGCGGCGGCCGGGTCGACCGGATAGTCGGACAGATCGACGAACGGCAGACCGATCTGCTTGGCAAGCGCAGAGACGAGGTCCTGCTCCACGACGAAGCCGAGGTCGATCAGGACCCGCCCGAGCGACTTCCCCGAGTGGGCCTGCGCGCTCGTCGCCTCCTCGAGCTGCTCGTAGGTGACGAGCCCTTCATCGAGGAGAACCTCGCCGAGCTGTCTGCGCTTCTTGGACATGGGCTCTCGCTCTATCCGGGGAGCCGGCGCGCGGTTACGCGTCCTCCCCGGCCCCCGTCGCGATGCACGGACCATCGCCGCCGGATTTCGGCGGTTATCTCTGGTATCGGCCGCCGGAGATCCACCCTGGAGGATGCTCGGCCATCACGCCCGGAGCGCCGGGTTCTCCGATTCAGCGGGAGCGAAGGTGGATCCGCTGCTCCTGACGCGTAGCGGGAGCCATCCGGCGGGCGGCGCGCGGGCGGCCCGGCCTTTGCTCGCCCAGCTCCCGCAAGAGCTCGGCCGGATCCAGGCCATCCTCCGCGGCGTCCGATCCGTCCCCCGCGGCGGGTGATCCCGCCTCATCGTCTTCCTCGTAGCCGGTAGCCCCCTCGTCGGAGGCCTCTTCCTCGTCTGGGCTTTCGTCCTCGTCGTAGCTCTCCGGTTCCCCGCCGCCGGCCGTGGGTGAGCCCTGAAGCTCCAGCAGCCCGGCGTTGGACATCGCAAGCAGGGCCGTGGCGGCGGCGAACTCCGACGCGCCGGCCTCATGCGCGATCTCTCGGAGGGATCGTCGACCGTCGAACAAGATCGCGATGTGCCACTCGAGCGGGGTCAGCGTTATCTCGGCGCTTCCGGACGGGAGCAGTGCCGACATCTCGAGCGGTCCATCGAGCGACCCCACCGCATCGAGGATCTTCCGCCACTCCGCCCTGCGGCGACCGACGGCCTTGAGGAAGTCCTCGACCGACTGGCTTATCGGACCGGAAACCGGCTCGATCTCGAGCGCGAAGTCCCCGGCGCCGCCGTCCATGAGCCGCATCGCGGCGGGGGGG
>JBBDRM010000083.1 GCA_040905475.1 Actinomycetota bacterium | reverse complement strand
CCCTCGCTGAACACGCGGTCGAAGTAGAGGAACCACGCGAGGTCCATCTCGGGCTCGGCGATCGTGGCCATCTCCCAGTCGAGCACCGCGACGCAGGTGAAGTCGTCGAACATCTGGTTGCCGATGCGCGAGTCGCCCCAGCAGAGGCCGGGTTCCCCGTCGGCCCCGTCGAGCAGCTCCCGATCCAGTCGCCGGAACGCACGCTCGAGCGTGTCGACGCCGTTCGCGCCGACCCAGCTCTGATACTCGCGCCAATACGCGAGCTCCGACGCCGGGCCCGGCTCCCCGGTGCGCGACGCGCGCAAGAAGGACAAGTCGAACGTTCCGATGTCGATGCGGTTCACCGCGGCCATCGCCTCGAGCCCGCTCCACCACACGCGCCCCTGGTTCTCGGGGATCGCGTCGAGCAGCCAGCCCTGCGTCGTGTACGGCGGGTTGTCCATCGGAACGTCGCCGTCGACGCGCTCCATCACGAAGAACGGCGACCCCAGGAACGCCGTGTCCGTCTCCAGGCCGAACACCCTCGGCAGCGGGACGTCGGTCGAGCCGAGCGCGCTCATCACGCGATGCTCGGCGGCGAACGCGTCGTCGGGGAACACCGTGTGGCGCGAAGGCTTGACGCGCGCGACGAAGCGGTTCTCGATGCGCCGGCCCTCGGCGTCCTTCCACCGCGCGTCGAACAACAGCGTCTCGTGGGAGTAGCCGGAGTAGGTCGGGCCGCCGACCTCGGAGACCCAGACGTCCTCAGAGCCGGGCTGCCGCGCCTCGATCCAGCGCTTCAGCGCCTCCCGCGCTTCCCCACGATCGCGTTGCGCCGGTACCGGCATCCCGCTTTCCCTCCCTAAGCCGCCGCGCTTACGATTCCTGAAACGTGTTCTAGTCGTCAAGGCGGGAGGCGGAGTGAGCGAGGAGCGTCGTGGGCCGCTGACGGGGATCCGCGCGATCGAGATCGCCGGCGCGGGGCCCGGCCCCTTCGCCTCGATGATGCTCGCCGACATGGGAGCCGACGTCCTGCGCATCGACCGGACCTCTGGGGCGTTGCCGGTCGGGGCGGGAACGGTCCTCGACCGCGGGCGGCGCTCCGCGGGGATCGACCTCAAGAATCCCGCCGGGGTCGAAACGCTGCTCCGACTCATCGAGGGCGCAGACGTCCTGCTCGAGGGGTTCCGGCCCGGCGTCGCGGAACGGCTCGGCATCGGACCCGACGTGTGCCTCGAGCGGAACCCGCGGCTCGTGTACGGGCGCATGACCGGCTGGGGGCAGGACGGCCCCCTCGCCAAAGCGGCCGGGCACGACATCAACTACATCGCGATCGCCGGGGTGCTCGGCGCGATCGGGCCGAAGGACGGGCCGCCGTCGGTGCCGCTCAACCTCATCGGCGACTTCGGCGGCGGCGGCATGCTGCTGGCGTTCGGCGTGGTGTGCGCGCTCCTCGAGCGGAACACGTCGGATCGCGGCCAGGTCGTCGACGCGGCGATGGTCGACGGGGCGCCGCTGCTCGCGGTCGTCAGCCACGCGTACGCCGGCTTCGGCTGGGTCGAGGAGCGCGAGTCGAACATGCTCGACGGCGGCGCGCACTTCTACAACGTCTACGAGTGCGCCGACGGGCAGTACGTGGCGGTCGGCGCGATCGAGCCGCAGTTCTACGCGGCGCTCATCGCCGGGCTCGGCCTTTCCGGCGAAGATCTACCCGAGCAGATGGACGTCGCCTCCTGGCCCGAGATGCGAAAGCGGTTCGCCGAGATCTTCCGGACGAGGACCCGCGAGGAATGGAGCACGGCGCTCGAGGGAACGGACGCGCTTGTCTCGCCGGTCCTTACTTGGACCGAAGCGAAGAACCACCCGCACAACGTCGCGCGCGGAACGTACGTCACCCCCGCGGACGGGATCCCACAGCCGGGCCCGGCCCCGCGGCTGAGCCGCACGCCGGGCGCGATCGCGCGGCCGGCGCCGAGCGCGGGTCAGCACACCGACGAAGCCCTGGCCGACTGGGGATTCGACGCCGCCGAGATCGCCGCGCTCAAGCAGCAGGGCGCGATCGCATGAGCGACCGCACCTACTCGCTCGCCGATCTCTTCGAGATCGTTGCCGACGTCGTCCCCGAACGGCTCGCGCTCGTCGCCGGCGACCAACGCCGAACCTACCGCGAGCTCGACGAGCGGACGAACCGGCTCGCGCACGCCCTCGCGGCGCGCGGCGTCGACCCCGGCGAGCACGTGGCGATCATCTCCTACAACCGCGTCGAGTGGATCGAGGCGATGATCGCGTGCTTCAAGCTGCGCGCCGTCCCGATCAACGTGAACTTCCGCTACGTCGCCGACGAGCTCCACTACGTGCTGGACAACGCCGACGTCGTCGCGGTGATCCGCGAGCCCGAGTTCGCGGACGTTCTCGAGCAGATCCGCGGACGGCTGCCGCGGGTCGAGGCCGTGCTCGAGATCGGCGACGAGTACGAGGAGGCGATCGCCGACTCGTCGCCCGCGCGCGACTTCGCGCCGCGCTCGTCCGACGATCACTACGTGCTGTACACGGGCGGGACGACCGGCCTTCCGAAGGGCGTCGTCTGGCGGCACGAGGACATCTTCTTCGCGGCGCTCGGCGGCGGCGGGTTCGGGCTCGACCCGATCACGTCGCCCGAGGAGCTCGCCGGCCGCGTCTTGCCCGAGGAGAACCGCATGGTCCCGGTCGTCAACGCGCCGATGATGCACGGCGGCGGGCAGTGGATGACGTTCATCACGTTCTTCGGCGGCGGGACGATCGTGCTCTACACGGGACGAACATTCGACGCCGACGCGATCTGGCGTCTGGTCGAACGCGAGCGCTGCAACCAGGTGATGGTCGTCGGCGACGCGATGGCGCGGCCGCTGGCGGAAGCGCTCGCGAAACCCGGGGCGAGCTACGACGTCTCGAGCGTGTTCGTGATCGGATCCGGAGGCGCGATCCTGTCGGAGCCGGTGCGCGAGCAGCTCCGCGCGCACCTCCCCAACGCCGGGATCTGGGACGGTTTCGGGACGAGCGAGACCGGCGCCGGCGGCCAGGTCGTCGACGCGTCGAAGGGTCCGCAGATGGCGGTCGGCGCGTCGATCGCGGTGCTGGGCGACGATCTCCGGCCGGTCGAGCCGGGCTCGGGCCGGATCGGCACGCTCGCGCGCAGCGGGAACATCCCGCTCGGCTACTACAACGACCCGGCGAAATCCGCGTCCGTGTTCGTAAAGGATCCCGACGGCAAGCGCTGGGCGCTGACCGGCGACATGGCTTCCGTCGATGCCGACGGCATGATCGCCTTCTTCGGGCGCGGCTCGGTGTGCATCAACACCGGCGGCGAGAAGGTCTACCCCGAGGAGGTCGAGGCGGCCGTCAAGTCCCACCACGGCGTCTTCGACGTGGTCGTCGTCGGGATCCCAGACGAGCGGTTCGTCGAACGCATCGCCGCGGTCGTGCAGCCGCGGCCGGGCGCGGAGGTGACCCTCGAGGAGATTCAGGAGCACTGCCGCGCGAAGGTCGCCGGGTACAAGCTCCCGCGCAAGCTCGTGCTGGTCGATGCGGTCGTCCGAACGCCGGTCGGGAAGCCCGACTACCGCTGGGCGAAAGAGGTCGCCGTTCGCTCGCCGCTTCGGCCGGCTGGTTCGTGACCGTTTCTGCTCGATCCACCAAAGCTTGGCCCAAAACGTGCCTGGATGGGCCACTTTTGGGTCACGCTTCCGTTCGCGGGAGGGTCCAACCCGGACACCGCTCGGGCGCCGGACGGTCCGTGAACTCCACCCCCGCGTTCAGCGCGTCACGGATGTCGGCGAAGGTGTCCCACGCCACGTAAGGCACGCCCATCTCGTCGCACAGCGCAGGAAGATGCTTCTTCGCGAACACGAGGTCGGCGTACAGGGCGCCGTAACGGTCCGTGTGTCCCTCGCCGACGAACGCGACCGGACCACCGGTGCGCTCCCGAGCCTCGAGCACGGCCCGCATCTTGCAGGTCCCGCACCCGATGCATTCGCCGTGCGCGAACGGGAACTCCAGCCGCGGGAGCCCGCCGCCGAACACGGTGCGGTTGGTGAGCACGGGGACGCCCTCGACACCCGCCGCGCCGAGCATGCGCTCGATGTAGAAGCCGAAACCGTCGGAAACAACGGATACTTCGATCTCGCGCTCGCGACACCACGACACGAACGGCGCGAAGGTTTCGTCGACGTGGAAGCGCGCGACGGCCTCGTCGATGAGCTCCGCGCGCGACCCGCCGAGGAGCGCGATCTGACGCTGCGCGCACTCGCGCGAGCCGATATCGCCGCGCATGAATTCCCGGTCGATCTCCTCCCACTCAGGCGATCCGTGCGTTGCGAGCAGTTGCTCGGAGACGTCCTCATCGACCATCGTGCCGTCGAAGTCGCAGAGGATCGCGCGCGGGAGCATCGCGCGCACCCTACCGGCTAAAATCCCGCTCGATGCGCAACGAGCTCGGCATCGACGGCCTCGGCGACCTGGTCGATCTCCCCATCGTCGCGACGCTCGCCACGTATCGCCGCGACGGCACGGTCCTCCTCTCGCCGGTGTGGCACGAGTGGCGCGACGGCGGCTTCAACGTCGTGATCGAGGCGGGCGACGTCAAGGCCCGTCACGTGGAGCGCGACCCTCGCGCCTCGCTTGCGCTCTACGAGAGCGATCCCCCGTACCGCGGCCTGGAGCTGCGCAGCAAGGCACGTCTGGACGGCAAAGGAGCCTTCGACGCCCAGCGGCGGATCGCGATCCGGTACCTCGGGCAGGAGATGGGCGAGGCGTACGCCGTGGAGCCCAGCGGCAGCGAGGTCATCCTGAGGCTCGAGCCGGGCGATCTGCGGACCTGGGACTTCGCCGACGGCTTCTAGAGGTGGAGCTCTACCGTTTCGAGAACCTCACGGATCAGTGGGATCCCGTGCTTGAGACCATTCTTCCCCAGCAACGTGTTCCCTGAGGCAAAGTAGATCCTTCGGTCGATGATCGTACGCATATCTACGAAGGTCCCGGGAGATTCGCCGTCGGTTGATGATATGAGCGCCCAACCCCAGATCCGGCCATTTATATTGATCTTCTTGCACTCAAGGATCTTGAGGACGCTTGATGCCTCACACATGACTCGTAGAAGGTCGTCCACTGTGCGGGCGTCGTGCAATTTGTAGACCACGCCTCGCCGCCAGTCTTCGACGTCGATCTCGATGGGGACTTCCACCTCACTGGAATGTTCCCGGAAGTTCGCAAGCTCCGCGCCGCTGTGATCGGAATGGATGGGCGCCAGCAATCCCGCCGGATACCACAGTTCCCACACGCCGTTCTCGCTCGTGTACCGAACCTTGTCGCCGACCCGAAGGGGTGGAGGGGTCGGCTTGATCGAAGGTGTCGGGGAGGGCGTCGGGGCCGGGGTCACCGATGGGCTCGGGCTGGCGGTCGGACTCGTGGGCGGGGCAGCAACGCGTCGCCTGGAGATGTCATCGGCCAGCAGCCGGGATCCAACGATGGCCCCCAGGGAGAGCACAACCGCGAGCCCGGCGTGGCCCGCGTCTGAGCTTGCGTCCGCTTTGGGCCTGAGGAAATCCCACACCTTCA
>JBBDRM010000082.1:15233-32132 GCA_040905475.1 Actinomycetota bacterium | reverse complement strand
GAGCTGGCGCAGCGGACGTCACGCCACTATCTGGTCGCGTACTCGGGCAAGACGCTGGTGGGATACGGCGGGCTGATGTGCCACCTGGACGAGGGACACATCACGACGCTCGCCGTGGATCCCGCGACGCAACACCGCAAGATCGGGACGCGGATCCTCCTTGCGCTTGTCGAGGAGGCCCGGCGCCGGCCGGTGCGTTCGCTCGCGCTCGAGGTGCGCGTCGCCAACTGGCCTGCCCAGCGGCTCTATTCGTGGTTCGGGTTCCGGCCGGTCGGCGTGCGCAAGAACTACTACGCCGAGACAGGCGAGGACGCGCTCGTGATGTGGATCGACGACTTGAACTCCGCCGAGATGGACGAGCGTTTGTCGCGGATCAGGCGCAGCGTGGGGATGAGCGGCTGATCGTCCTTGGGCTCGAGACCTCCTGCGACGAGACCGGCGTCGCTGTGGTCGAGGACGGACGGATCCGATCGAACCTGCTTTCGTCGCAAACCGATCTGCACGCGCGTTTCGGCGGCGTCGTGCCCGAGCTGGCCTCACGCCAGCATCTGGTCTCGCTGAACATCTTGCTCGCGCAGGCGATGGACGAGGCCGGCGTGTCGTTCGGCGATCTCGACGGGATCGCGGTAACCGTCGGGCCCGGCCTCGTCGGCGCGCTGCTCGTCGGCGTCTCGGCGGCGAAGTCGCTCGCGGCGGTCCTGGACGTGCCGCTGATCGGGGTGAACCACCTCGAGGGTCACGTGGAGGCGGCGTTCCTCGAGCGGCCCGAGCTGGAACCGCCGGTGATCGCGCTGATCGTGTCCGGCGGACACACGATGATCACCGAGCTCGCCGAGCACGGCCGGTTCGAGATCCTCGGCTCGACGATCGACGACGCGGCCGGTGAAGCGTTCGACAAGATCGCGCGGTTCATCGGGCTGGGATTCCCCGGCGGCCCCGCGATCGACCAGCTGTCGCAGGGCGGGAACCCGGCGGCCTACAAGTTCCCGCGGGCGATGATGAAGGACGACAGCTACGACTTCTCCTACTCGGGACTGAAGACCGCGGTGATCCGGTGGATCCGCGAGCGCCACGACGCCGGTGAGGAGATCGACGCGGAAGACCTGGCCGCGTCGTTCCAGGAGGCGATCGTAGACGTGCAGATCGCGAAGACGTTGCGCGCGGCCGATGAGCGCGGCGTGAGCACGGTGATCGTCGTCGGCGGGGTAGCGGCGAACAGTCGCCTCCGAGCGCGCATGTCCGAGGAAGGTTCCAAGCGCGGGCTGACGATCGTCACGCCGGCGCTGTCGCTGTGCACCGACAACGGCGCGATGATCGCCGCGGCCGGCATCCGGCGGCTCGCGCGCGGCGAGTCGACGCCGCTCGACGTGTCGGCGAACCCGAACATGGCGCTCGCGTGACCATGCGCGAAGGAACCGTCAAGGCGAACGGCCTTGAGTTCGCCTACCTCGAGCAGGGGTCGGGGCCGCTGGTCCTGCTGCTCCACGGGTTCCCGGACAACGCCTACACCTGGGAGTATCAGATGCCCGTGCTCGCCGAGGCCGGGTACCGGGCCGTCGCTCCGTACCTGCGTGGGTACCCGCCGAGCGAGATCCCGGAAGGCGGCTTCTACGATGCGGTGACCCTTGCGACCGATGCGCGGGAGCTGATCCGCGAGCTCAACGGCGGCGAGCCCGCGTTCTACGTTGGAAGCGACTGGGGCACGCTCATCGGCTTCACGCTGATGCAGCTGTATCCGGAGGTCGTCCGTCGGGCCGTTGTGATGGCGGTGCCGCTTCCGCAGGCGGCCGCTGGGATCCTGACGATGCCCGAGCTCCTCCATCACACGTTCCACGTCTGGTTCCACCAGATGCCGCACATACCCGAGGCGGCGATCGCGGCCAACGACTTCGCTTACGTCGACTACCTGTGGCGGTTCTGGGAGCCCGGACACGAGGATCCCGAACACATCGCTCGCGTGAAGCGAACGCTCGCCGGTGAGGGAGCGCTGAGTGCAGCGCTGGGCTACTACCGCGCGACGTTCGGCCAAGCGCCGTCCGACCCGGCGCTGGAGTCCATGCGGGGACGTCTGGGCGGAACGATCGGCGTTCCCACCATGGCGATCTTCGGTAAGGATGATCCGCTCGCGGCGTTCGCCGAGAACCACGCCGCGTTCTTCATCGGAGAATTCCGTCTGGAGCTACCGGAGGGAGGGCAGCACTTCATCCACCGGAGTCGCCCGGATGTCATCAACGAGCTGGTCCTGTCCTGGCTCGGCCGCGAGGGCGAATCCGTTTCCGCATGATCGGTCGGCCGGCGCTTCGGCGTTCAACCTCTTCGAAGCCTGCATCGCGGAACATCGACGCGACGCCGGTGAACGCGCTGCCGTTCGAGGTCTTGCCGCCGCGCGGGTCGACAGGGTAGCCCTCTACGATGCGGGCGCCGCGTTTCGCCGCGGCGTCCACCGCCGCGTTGAGCAACGCCGCCCCCACGCCGGCGCCCCGCTCCTTGCGGTGGATGAAGAAGCAGACAACGGACCAGACCACCTCGTCGTCGATCGGGCCGAGGACGCGCGAGCGCTCGATGCGCGAGAACTGCTCGCGGGGCGCCACTGAAACCCAGCCGACCGGCTTGCCGCCCCGGTAGGCGAGCAGGCCGGGGCGTTCGCCGGCGTCGACCAGCTTGCGCATCGAGCGCCGGTTGCCCTCGTAGGCCTTCTGCTCCCATTCCTTGGCAGACAGCCGCCACCACATGCACCAGCAGCCGGCGACGGCGCCACGCGGGCCGAACAGCTCGACGAGATCGTCCCACCGATCTGGGGTGACCGGCCGGATATCGAGCGTCATCGCCTCAGAGTCGCTCGATGATCATCGCCATGCCCTGCCCGCCGCCGACGCACATCGTCTCCAGCCCGATCGTGCGGTCCAGCGTCTGCAAGTCGTTC
Organism: Actinomycetota bacterium; assembly: GCA_040905475.1. Taxonomy (NCBI): domain Bacteria; kingdom Bacillati; phylum Actinomycetota; species Actinomycetota bacterium. Next base: position 29,209 of record JBBDRM010000082.1, on the reverse strand, counting down.
AGCAGCGTGTTCATGATGCGGGCGCCGGTCATACCGTACGGGTGGCCGAGCGCGATCGCACCGCCGTGCGGGTTGAGCTTGTCGGAGAAGTGATCGACGCCGACCTCGCGGCAGACGGGGATCACCTGCGCGGCGAACGCCTCGTTGAGCTCCACGACGTCGACGTCCTCGATCGACATCCCGGACTGCTTGAGGACCTTGCGGACCGCCTCGATGGGGCCGACGCCCATGATCTCCGGGTCGATGCCCGACACCGCGCTCGCGATGATCCGGGCGAGCGGCTTGATCTCGAGCTGGCGCGCGCGCTCCTCGCTCATCACGACCACCGCCGCCCCGCCGTCGTTCAGCGGGCAGGCGTTGCCGGCGGTGACGACACCGTCGTCCTTGAAGACCGGCTTGAGGCTGGCGAGCTTCTCGAGCGCCGTGCCTCGTCGCGGCCCGTCGTCGGCCGAGACGACCGTGCCGTCGTCGAGCGTGTACGGCGTTATCTCTCGGGCGTAGAAGCCCGAGTCGATGGCGGCGATCGCACGCTCCTGGGACTGGAGCGCGAACCGGTCCATCTCCTCGCGGGAGACGTCGAACCGCTCGGCGACGTTCTCCGCGGTCATCCCCATCGTGATGTAGACGTTGGCGATCTCACCGAGGAGCTTGGGGTGGAGCTCGGAGAAATCGCGCGGCATCTGGTTGACGCGGCTTACGGACTCGATGCCCGCCGCGACGAACGCGTCGCCCTCGCCGGCCTTGATCGCGTGGAAGGCCATGCGGATCGTCTGGAGGCTCGACGCGCAGAAGCGGTTCACCGTCGTGCCGGGAACGGAGTGGGGGAGCCCGGCGAGCAGGGCGACCCGACGGCCGAGATTCATCCCCTGTTCGCCTTCGGGGAAGCCGCACCCGACCATGACGTCGACGATCTCGGCCGGGTCGAGCTGGGGGACCTTTTCCATGGCGGTCCGAACGGCGAAGGCCCCGAGGTCGTCGGGCCGGGCATTGACGAGCGAACCCTTCGCCGCACGTCCGATCGGGGTGCGGGCTGCGGAGACGATCACTGCCTCGGGCATGGGGGCCCTCCTCGGTAGGTGAAACACCATTCAATCGCGACCGACGCCGGGCCGCGAACCTAGGGAAACGTCACACCGGAGAGGGGTCCGTCGGCGCTCAGGGTGCGATCCGCCGGATGTTCCCGTCCCCCGACCCTACCCACAGCGAGCCGGATCCGAAAACGACGGTCGTCGCGGGCATCCCGCCGATGAGCAATGGATCCCCGAACGGTGCGAGGACCCGCGGGTCGACCCTCCACAGATACCCGCGACGGCTCGTCGCCCAGACGTATCCCTCCGCCGTTGTGACGTCCTGCAGGCCGTCGGGCGGGGCCTCGGGCAGGACGACGGTCGCTGTAACCCGGTTCGTGCGTGGATCTATCCGGGCGATCGCGCTGGGACCGACTGGTCCCAAGACCGCCACCCACACCGCTCCCTCCCCCACGGCAAGGGCAGCAGGTCCGTCCATGCCCGCGACCTCGATCGTCTCGACGATCGTGTTCGTGCTCGGATCGATCCGGTGAACGCGCGTACGGGCCGCCCCACCATTCGATTCGGGCACCGTGGTCACCCAGACCGAACCCTCACCGGTAGCCACAAACGCCAGGACGCCACTCTCGCCGAGGGACACGCGAGCCGACACGAGATTGCTCCTCGGATCGACCCGCACCAGGGCGATGCCGGTCCCCGTTTCCTCCGCGGCCGTTACCCAGACGGCGTCGAATCCGGTCGCGACATCGATTGGATCTTTCATGCGCACGGTGGCGACCACGCGGTTCGTGCGGGGGTCGATCCGCATCAGGCTGTTCTGCTCGGGGAACGGCTCCGGGAGAGGCGAGGCTTCCGGGTCGCAGCTGACGAATGAGCTGCATCCGCGAGAGTTCGTTACCCAGACCGCATCCTCGCCGACGGCGACGGACAGGGGTGCAAGACCTAGTGCGATCCTTGCCACAACCTTGTTGGTACGTGTCGCGATCCTGACGAGTGTCCCGCCCGAGAGGTCCCTCTGGATCGCCCAGACCGCATCTTCTCCCGCGGCGAGCCCGAACTCGCCCACCGGTATCGTGGCTGTGATGACGGGCGTGCTCGCGGGTACCGGCCGCGGCAGGATGGGCTCGACCGTGTCAGCGACAAGGCGCGGAACTGCGAACGCGATCGCCGCGATCGCCATCGCGGCACCCGCGCCCGAGAGGATCATGCGGGTGCGATGGCTCCGCCGGATGCGACGCTCGATGCCGGTCCACATGTCGCCGGCCGGCGTCGCGTCGGCGGAGTGCCGTTCGAACGCTTCGCGGATCTCAATCTCGAGGCTCATGGCTCACTCCGTTCCCCAAGTGCTTGGCGCAAGCTGTTCATCGCTCGGTGCATCTGCTTCTTGATCGTTCCTATGGTGACGCCGAGGGTGTCGGCGATCTCTTGCTCCGTCAGGTCTTCGTAGAACCTCAGCGCCACGCACGCACGCTGCTGGCGAGGAAGTTTCAAGATCGCACGCCAGACGTGATCTGTCGGCTCGGGATCGGCGTGGCTCGGCTCGAGCTGCGTGGCGAGTGCTCTTCGCTCGGGCGCGCGTCGCCGAAACATCGAGCGCCGCAGATTGACCATCGTGCGCCTGGCGTATGCGGTGAATCCTGCCTCCTCGATCCGCCGGTCCGCCCCATATAGACGGACGAAGGTGTCCTGAACGAGATCCTCGGCGGCGGCCCGTTCTCCGGTCAGGAAGTACGCGAACCGCAGCAGCGACTCGTACTCGGCGGCGAACCACTCGCCGAGACGGTCTAGGCGGGACGTCGATGGACGGAAGACCGCGATGGCCCGCTCCCCGAGGGTTCCGACGGCCTCGTTCACGGTCCTTATACGCCCGAACCCCCTTAGAGGGTTGACACGGGGTGTCCAAGCGCCCCCCGCGTGGCATATAAGGGAACCAGGAGGTGGTTGCGGATGGAGCCCCGACGCATCCTTATCGTTGCGAACCAGACCGCCGGCGGGTCGCACCTCAAGCAAGTGGTCCGCAAGAAGATCGAGGAGAGCCCCAGCGTGTTCACGCTCCTCGTTCCGGCTTCCCCGACGGAGGGGACTTGGAGCGAGGGCCAGACCCATGCGGCCGCCGACGAGCGGATGCGGGAGGCTCTCGCCGGACTCCGCGAAGTCGGCGCCGAGGTCGAGGGCATCGTGGGCGACCACCGTCCGATCCACGCCATCGCCGACACCCTGTCGGAGCAGCCGGCGTACCAAGAGATCATCGTCTCGACGCTGCCCGTCGGGATCTCTCGCTGGCTGAAGCAGGATCTGCCGCACCGCGTCGAGCGCGTCTTCCGGCTCCCGACCACCCACGTCGTGGCCGAGCCCGCGGAGAAGGCTTAGCCGAACCGTTTGAGCGCGGCGAACAACACGTCGATGTCGTCCTCGCTCGAGTAGAAGTGCGGGCACACGCGGAGCGCGCCGTGGCGTTCGTCCACGATCACGTCTGCGTCCAGTAAGCGCTCGAGCACGTGCTTCGATTCGGGAACCTCGAACGCGACGAGACCGCCTCGGCGTGACGGGTCCCGCGGCGTACTGACCGTGAAGCCGGCCTCGTCGGCGCGCTCGATGCAATACGACGTCAGCTCGAGCGACCGCGCTCGGATCCGATCGATGCCCACCGCGTGGATGGTGTCGAGCCCGGCCGCGGCCGCATAGATCGCGGTCGGGGAAGGCGTGCCGAGGGCGAGGCGCTGGGCGTTGTCCGGCCACTCGTTCGCCGAGTTGTCGAAGGCGAAGAAGTCTTTCTGGCTGAACCACCCGGTGATCGTCGGCGCCAGGACCGGCGCGACGTCGCGCCGGACGTAGACGAACGAGATGCCGGGGCCGCCGAGGAGATACTTCAGCGGCCCGCCGAAGAGCGCTTCGGCTCCCGTAGCGTGCACGTCGAGCGGAACGACTCCGGAACCGTGATAGTCGTCGAGGATGCAGAAGACCCGGGCTTCGCGGCACGTGGCCGCGAGCGTGCTCGGGTCGAGCATCGCACCGTCGAGATAGGAAACGCGCGAGGCGCTGACGACACCGGTTCGCGGACCGATCGCGGCGCGATACGCGTCCTCATCCTTGCCGTCGACCCACACGACGTGGGCGCCGCGCCGCTCCTGCGCGAGCCAGACGTGGCAATCGGTGGGGAACTCCTGCCGCGAGAGAACGATCTCGTTGCGCTCACCGAAATCCATGCACGACGCAAGCGAAGACAGGCCGGTCGAGACCGACGGCGTGAGCGCAACCTCGTCCGGATCGGCGCCGATCGCCTTCGCGAACAGCCCCTCGAGGCGACGCATCTCGGGGATGATGTCCTCGAACCACAGCTTCTCCGGGGAAGGCTTCCGTTCCCACGCGTCGAGGAAGCCGTCGATCGCACTGCGGACGCGGCGGGACAGCGGCCCGAGCGTGTGAGCGCCGAGGAACGTCGTGCTCTTCACCGCGGGAAACTCGTCTCGCCAGGCCAGCAGGTCCGCCGGTCCTCTCATCGCTCGCCGATCCAGATCCGCGCGTCGCGCGTGAGATCCTCGAAGGACTCGAACCGCGGTACCCACAGCAGATCCGCCGGCAGATCCGGAGCGATGCGTCCGCCCGCGCCGGCGAGCGCACCCGCCACCGAGGTCGCGGCGGCCAGCGCCCGCGTGCGATCGCCGAGCGCGTGCTCGAGGAGCTCGAGCTCGGCCGGGTCGATGCCGGGTCGGATGCTTCCGTTTCCGAGGTCGGTTCCGTACGCGATCGGGCATCCGGCGGCCGCGAGCGCGGCGAGGTTCTCGCGGGTGGAGTCGTGCGCCCCGAAGGCACGGAGCGTTGAGATCACGGTGACGCCGTTCGCGCCGAGCGAAGCGATCAAGTCCTCGGGCAAACGCTCCATGGGGGTGTGCGCGAGGACGTCGACGCCTGCAGTCAGCGCATCCCGCACGGCATCGACGGAGAGCGCGTGCGCGGCGACCTTCAGCCCCCTGCTCTGCGCTGCGTCGACGACGGCGCTCAGCGTTCGGGCATCGAGCGTCGGGCTGCCGGCGGGCTCGATGGCGACCTTGACGACGACGGCGCCGCCGTCGGCGAGCAATGCGACCGCGTCGCGGGCTTGGCCGGTATCGCCGACCTCGATGCCGTACCCGTTGGCTCCCCATGAAGTCGTCGGATAACCGCGGCGCGCGGTGATGAGCGGACCGGCCGCGGCGAAGCGGAGCGGCGGATGCTCTGCGAAGGCGTACGCGAGGGGCGACCCCAGATCCAGAACGCCGGTGACGCCGCCGGCCGCCACCGTGTGGGGCTCGGAAAATGAGAGGTGAACGTGAGCGTCGACGAAGCCCGGGAATAGGTATCCGCCTTCGACGCGCTCCACCTCGCCGCCTCCCGCGAGGTAAAGGCCGTCACCCACCATCACGATCGCGCCGAAGAGGGTGGCGACGTCGACCGGGTGATCCTCGAACTGCTCTCCGTCGAACAGCGTGACGCCCGTGAGGAGGAGGGCGTCTGTCTGCGGGCCTCCGATCGAGGCTCGGACCGACTTGCGCCGGTAGGCGGTCACCGGCCCATTCTTGCAGGTCACCTTGGTCGGGGGCCGGTTGACTGGCACGCTGCGGAGTGGCTATATTTCCGTTAGCACTCGCCAAGTGGGAGTGCTAACTAGGAAAACGGGAGGGACGATATGGCTTTCAACCTGGAGCCGCTCGAGGACCGGGTGATCGTGAAGGCGCTGGAAGAGGAAACGCAGCGCACGCCGACCGGGATCATCATCCCGGACACCGCCAAGGAGAAGCCTCAAGAGGGCGAGGTCATGGCGGTCGGCCCGGGCCGGTTCGAAGACGGCAAGCGCATCCCCATGGACGTCAAGGTGGGCGACCGCGTGATCTACTCGAAGTACGGCGGGACCGAGGTCAAGGTCGAAGGCGACGAGTATCTCGTTCTCTCGGCGCGCGACCTTCTGGCGGTCATCAAGGGCAAGACCAAGAAGTAATATTTCGGATCTTCGTGATGGGCGGCCGAGCGGCCGCCCATCCACGTTGTACGCCCGTCATGGGCAACCGCTTGGAGGTGAAAGTCCTCTGAACGATTAGGTGGTCGATAGTTCGAGCCGGAGGCAACTGCGTCACCGTGAGGTGGGGTGGGAAGGAAGCCCGAGGCGAAACCCTGCACCGAGGAACACTTCATCGCATATGAGGCGCGACGGTTTGGATGAGCTGGCAATTCACAGCGAAGTCCGTGACCACCAAGAGACCGTTTCGTAGATGCGGCGGCGGCAGGGGGAAAGTGGTTGTTCTTATCCGGGGAGGCTTGTCGGGGTGTCGGTGCGCACAAGCGTGGCTGATGTCGAGCCACCGCCCGACCGTCGTCGCAGCGATGCGGCGTCGGACTCGGCAGGAGTCAGCAGAGGCCGTAGTAGTGGCGCGTCTCCACGCCATGAAGGGCTGAACGTGAAGCTGGGGATGATCACGCCGGGCTCGTGCAGGCGCGTAGATCGCAGCCAACCCACCGTGGGTGGGTCTGGCCGGGTGAGGTAGCGGTGAAGCCGCGAGGGCCCCGTCCAGAGCAGATGCGTCTGTCGGCGACCGGCGAGGAGACTCCTCACCCCGCCCGTGACCTGTGGGCCGAGGTGTTCGCGCCTTGGAACATAGAGCGGGCGATCAGACGCGTCGAGCGCAACGGGGGCGCTCCCGGCATCGACGGGGTTCCCGCCGCCGAGCTGCGATCGCATTGGCGCATCCACTGGCCCGCGATCAAAATCGCGCTCGACGGCGGCACCTACCGGTCCGCACCGGTTCGTCGGGTGGAGATTCCCAAGCCCGGCGGCGGGGTGCGGCCCTTGGGGGTGCCGACGGTGGCAGATCGGGTGATCCAGCAGGCGATCGCGCAGGTGCTCACGCCGATCTTCGATCCGCATTTCCACGAGCACAGCTACGGGTTCCGTCCGAACCGCAGCGCCCATATGGCCGTGAACCAGGCCCGGCGCTTCGTGGAGGAGGGGTCCGGCTTCGTCGTGGATCTTGATCTGGAGCAGTTCTTCGACCGGATCAACCACGACGCGCTCATGGCGCGGGTCGCTCGGCGGGTCAAAGACAAGCGGGTGCTCAAGCTCATCCGGGTCTTCTTGAACGCGGGTGTGATGGATCAGGGCGTGTGTGTGCGGACCGAGGAGGGGACCCCGCAAGGGGGACCGCTCTCACCGCTGCTCGCCAACGTCATGCTCGACGATCTGGATAGGGAACTGGACAGGCGCGGGCATCGTTTCGTGCGTTACGCGGACGACGTGACCGTCTACGTCCGGACCGAGCGTGCGGGGCAGCGCGTCTTCGAGGGCATCTGCCGATTCGTCGAGAGGCGATTGAAGCTCCGCGTGAACCGCGACAAGTCGTCCGTGGCACCAGCCACCCGAGCTCACCTGCTCGGGTTCGGACTCATGAAGCGGAAGGGCAACGTGGGCGTGCGGATCGATCCCAAGGCGCGCAAACGCGCGAAGGATCGCATCCGGCGACTCACGGCCCGAAACTGGGGAGTGTCGATGGGCCACCGCATCGGAGCGATCAACGTCTTCGTCCGCGGATGGACCGGATACTTCGGCCTCGCCGACACGCCGAGCACATTTGCAGAACTCGATCAATGGCTTCGTCGCAGGCTGCGGCAAGCTCGATGGAAACAGTGGAAACGGATCCGCACCAAGATACGGATGCTGCGTTCGCTGGGCATCCCCAAGCAGAAGGCCTACGAGTGGGCCAACACGCGACGGGGGTCTTGGCGCATCGCGGGGTCCGCTCCACTGCAACGAGCGATGCCAGATGCCTACTGGCAGGCCCTTGGCTTGATCGGATTCACCGAGTCCTATCGCCGCGTCCGGGAGTCTTTGCGAACCGCCGGATGCGGGCCCGCATGTCCGGTGGTGTGAGAGGGGGCGGGTCAACCCCGCCCCCTACTCGATCTGAGGGCGGCTTCCTGCGTTTAGAGTGACCCCATGCGCCGAGCGCTCGCGTCATTCGCCGCCGCGGCAACGCTTGTGCTCGCCGTCCCGACGCCTCTGCCGGCTCAGGAGACCGCCGGCCTCAGCGCTTCTCCCTCCCTCGGTCAGGTCTCGACGGACGCCGGGCGCATGGTCCAGGACACGGTCACGGTGGTCAACCTTTCCGACGAGGCCATGAGCGTCAGCGCCACATTGGCGCCTCTCGAGGTCGATCCGAACGGACGATTCATCTCGCCGGCGACGTCGGATCTTCCCTCCGCGGTCCCGTGGGGTGGCGTCGAGCCGTCCGTCTTCCAGCTTCCGGCGCAGAATTCGCGGCGCGTAACGGCGACGATGACTCCGCCGTCCGGAACCCCGGCAGGCGGATATTACGCAGCGTTACGACTCATCGGAACCCCAACGAGCGGCGACTCCGTTCAGGTGATCCATCCCATCCTGATCCAAGTCGCCGGTGACGGGATCCTCACACGCAGGGGACGCCTCGTAGGGGTCACCATCCCGTCTCCCTCCGTGCGTTCGTCGATCCCCGTGAAGCTGACCCTCGAGAACACGGGGAACGTGCACGTGATCGCCGCAGGTCGGATAACCATCCTCGACGCGTTGTCTCGGGTGACGGCGACGGTTTTGGTCGCTCGCACGCCGGTGCTGCCCGGCCGGACGCGCATCCTGACGGTCGACGTGCCGGCTCCCTTGATTCCAGGAAGCGTTACCGCTCGCGCGAACATCGCCTTCGGGCGCGGGTCGAGCGAGGTCGTTGCGACCGCGTCGGGGTACTCGGCCCCGTGGTGGGGGATCCTCGCGATCGCGATCGTCGTCTTCCTGCTTCTTCGGGTCGTGCTCGCCGCCGTGCGCTGGCGTCGTCGCCGTCGTGCGCGACGAGAGCCCGAGGTGGGCCTGCCGCCGGAGATCGACGTAGACCGAGCCGAGGCCGAGGAAGCGGCTGAGGTCGTTCCGGGGCCGGTCGCGGACGCGGATGCCTGGCGCGACGCGTGGGAGATGGAGCCGATCCCGCGCAAGCGCGACCTCGAGCCGGAGGAAGAGATCGAGGAGCTTCCGACCGAAGCGTACGAGCCCCACCGTGTCGCCGACCTCGACGAGGAAGAAGAGCCCGTACCCGTTGCCTCGGGAGGAGTCCTGGATCTCAGCGAGGTCCTCCCAGGTGAGCTCGAGCTCGAAGAAGAAGCAGAGCCGGAGCCCGAGGAAGAAGCAGAGCCGGAGCTCGAGGTCGAGCCTCTCCCTGTCTCACTGCCGGTGTTCAAAGACCTCGAAGGTCTCGGGGAGCCCGAGCCCGAGCTCGAGCCGGAGCCCGAGCCCGAGCTCGAGCCGGAGCCCGAGCCCGAGCTCGAGCCGGAGCCCGAGCCGGAGCCCGTCATGGCTGCTCCCGCCAGGGGCTTCCCGCGTGGAGCGGCGGTCCGCCGCGCGCGCGTCGCGCTCGACTTGCTCCGTGCCGACGCGAAGGTGTCCGACGCGAAGCTCGACGTCGGCCTGGAGATCCTGCGGTCCGTGCGCGAGCATGACGAGGTGCGAGCCACGGTGGCCGCGGCGTTCGACGAGCAGCGCGGCGGCCGGGCCGGGCAAGCTCTCGAGGCGCTGACTCTCGCGCTTGACGCGGTCGGGAGCGACAAGGCGCTCGGTGCTTTGCTCGAGGCGTACGGCTCTTCCAAGTCGCCGCTGGCCGAGCGTTTGAAAGGTGCGATCGCCGGCTACGGGCCGGATGCGCTGCGCGCCAACAAGGACCAGATCTCGATGCTCCCCAAGAAGCGACGTGAGGAACTCGGGCTGAGCTGAGGTTTTCCCGCCCCTGCATCGCCCATCCCGGTCCGATACGCTATTTCCAGGCGGATCGCGCACGGCGGGGGAGGAAACGGATGGCGGAAGTAGAGATCGGCATCGGTAAGAGCGGACGACGCGCGTACGGCTTCGACGACATCTCGATCGTGCCCTCGCGACGCACCCGCGACCGAGCCGACGTGGACATCTCGTGGGAGATCGACGCGTTCCGCTTCGAGCTCCCGCTGGCGGCCAGCGCGATGGACGCCGCCGTGTCGCCCCAGACGGCCGTCGAGATCGGCCGCCTCGGCGGGCTCGCCGTGCTGAACCTCGAGGGACTGTGGAGCCGGTACGACGACCCGACCTCCGTGTACGAGGAGATCGCCACGCTCTCCGAGGACAAGGCCACCAAGCGGATGCAGGAGATCTACAGCGAACCGATCAAGGAAGAGCTGATCGGCAAGCGCATCCGCGAGATCAAGGAAGCCGGCGTCACGGCCGCCGCCTCGCTCACCCCGCAGCGCGTCGAGCGCTACCACAAGCTCGCCCTCGAAGCCGAGCTCGATATCCTCGTGATCCAGGGGACCGTCGTTTCGGCCGAGCACGTCTCGACGCAGGTCGAGCCGCTCAACCTCAAGCAGTTCATCGCTTCCTACGATCTCCCCGTGATCGTCGGTGGGTGCGCCTCGTTCGAGACGGCGCTCCATCTGATGAGGACGGGAGCCGCGGGGATCCTCGTCGGCGTCGGGCCCGGCGCGGCCTGCACGACCCGTGGGGTTCTCGGCATCGGCATTCCGCAGGCAACGGCGATCGCCGACGCGGCCGGCGCGCGGATGCGGCACCTGCAAGAGACCGGCCGTTATGTTCACGTCATCGCCGACGGCGGGATGCGGACCGGCGGCGACATCGCGAAGGCGATCGCGTGCGGCGCGGATGCCGTCATGATCGGCTCGCCGCTGACCCGCGCGTCGGAGTCGCCGGGACGCGGCTACCACTGGGGCATGGCGACGTTCCACCCGGATCTGCCCCGAGGCGCTCGCGTCAAGACGAAGACCGTCGGAACGATGAAGGAGATCCTGCTCGGCCCGGCGCCGGTCAACGACGGCACGATGAACCTGTTCGGCGCGCTGCGGGAGTCGATGGCGACCTGCGGCTACCAGAACATCCGCGAGTTCCAGCGGGTGGAGGTCTCCATCGCGCCGTCGTTCCTCACCGAGGGGAAGAGCTATCAGCGCCAGCAAGGCGTTGGGATGGGCTAGCGGCCGAGCCGTAGCCCGATGAAACGTCGTTCCGCATCCTTTGTCGCACTGCTGTTCCTCGCGGCGTGCACCGTCACCTCGTCACCCCCGGATGCGTCGCCGACGATCCCCGGGCAGGTGCCGAGCATCGGACAAGGTTTGCCGACTCCCGGCTCAACCAAAGGGGCGCCGGCTCCGGGGAGCACGTCAGGAGGCTCCGCGCCCGCGCCGAGCACGTCGTATCAGGAGCTCGCCGCGGTCGGCGCGATGGCCAAGACCTATCTGCAACCGTCTCCGGCGTCCTCGCTCGTTGTCGAGGTCGATTGGATGAGCGGCCGCAAGCCCTCGAGCAGCGCGCTCACTCACCTCGCGAGCATCCTCAACCGCGAGCTGGCGAAGCCCGGGGGCGTGGACGTCCGGCTCGGCGCCGAGATGGCGACCACCGATACCAGTTGGACCGTCGACGATCTCGTGGCGGCCGAGAGAGCGTTCCGGGCCGAGCGCTCGGGCGGGGCTCGCGTGACGATGTGGATCGCGTACCTGGGGGGTTCGCTCGCCGAGGCTGATTCGGCGCTCGGTGCGGCGTTCGCCGCATCTGCTGCGGTGCTTTTCCGGGATCGGATCGGGCAGGCGACTTCCGCCCTGATCATGGCGTCGGAGATCGAGCGCTCGGTCCTCACGCACGAAGTCGGACACCTCCTGGGGTTGGTGAATATCGGATATCAGTCCCGGTTCAACCACGAGGATCCGACCCATCCCAAGCACTCGAGCAATCGTGATTCAGTGATGTATTGGGCGGTCGAGGACATATCGCTAAGGGATCTGCTCTCCGGAGGGCCGCCCGCGGACTTCGACGAGGCGGACCGCGCCGATCTCGCGATGCTGCGTGGCTGAAACTCTGCGTACTTCGGGGGACACAAGATCCCCCGACTGGGTGCTGTGCCCGGCCGCCGATCGGGCCGATAGTAGGAGGAGGTCAAGGGACGGAGCCTGATGACGAAGCGCGTGCTGGTGGTGGAGGACGACGAAGCGGTCAGCCACATGATCGCGCAGATCCTCCGTGCAGACGGCTACGAGAGCACCGTGGCCGCGGAAGGCCGGAGCGCGCTCGCGATGTTGCGACCCGGATCGTTCGACCTCGTGATCTTGGACGTGATGCTGCCCGGGATGGACGGTATCAGCATCCTAAAGTCGATCCGCGAGGAACCGTCCCTCAACGCCGTTCCGGTTTTGATGCTTTCGGCGAAGACCGACGATGCCACGACGTGGGCCGGCTGGCGCGCCGGCTGCGACTACTACATGACGAAGCCGTTCGACCCCGACGAACTGCTCTCGATCCTCAAGCGTCTCGAGCCCGCCCGTACGCCGTAGGAGCCCGTCGACCATAAACCCGACCGGCTCGTCGCGTACGAGACCATCCGGGGGCAGGGGATAGCCCGCAAGGCCTAGCCCGACCTAGCCAGACCGGAACCGCGAAACGAAGCATCCGGGCTCTTGGGAAAACCGGGCGTCATGCCGACTGAAAGACATCATGTCGTTCGCGCTCTGGGTGGGGTCTGCTCGAAGTCGCCGCACCGCCGGCGCGCTCGTGGTTGTGCTGTTCCTCGGGCTGCTCTCGTTCGCGGGCGCGACCTCGCTCGTTCCGGTCGTCGCGACGGGTCGCAGCGTGGACGACGCGACGCGCGCGGTTCGCGATGTCGGCGGTGTGGTCACCGCGTCGATCCCGCTCGTCGACGGCGTTGCCGCTCGCGTGCCGCCCGATCGCGTCGCGGAGCTTTCGCGCATGGTGGAGGTGGCGGCCGATCGCACGCTCCGCGTGCGCAGCGCATCCTTCTCGTCCGCGCCGGAGAGTGCGTTCCCATACGAAGTGGGCGCCGTCGACGCATGGGCGCACACCGCGGGCGAAGGCGTCGGCGTCGCCCTCGTCGATACGGGCGTCGCACCGGTCCCCGACCTGATCAGCCGCATCGTCGCCGTCGCGGATCTCACGGCCGAGAAGGCGCCGCTCGACACGTTCGGCCACGGCACGTTCATGGCCGGGCTGATCGCCGGAGACGGCAGCTCGTCCGCGGGGCGCTACGTAGGGGTCGCGCCCGGCGCGAACCTGATCTCGATCAAGGTCGCCGTGTCGGACGGTTCCACGACCCTCGGCACGGTGCTCGCCGGCCTCCAGCTCGTACACAGCGCCCGCACGCTCTTCAACGTGCGGGTCGCGCTGCTGGCGCTGTCGTCGCCGTCGACCCATCCGCCGGACCGCGACCCGCTCACCAGGGCACTCCGCAAGCTTTGGGCCGACGGCATATTCGTCGTCGTTCCGGCCGGCAACGACGGACCCGGTGCCGGCACCATCGACTCGCCGGGCTTCGATCCTGTGCTCATGACCGCGGGTGCCGTCGACGACCGTGGAACTCCCTCAGTTTCCGACGACGCCGCGACGGAATGGACCTCTCGAGGTCCGACGCCGTGGGGCGCCGCCAAGCCGGACGTCGCCGCGCCCGGCGCGCACCTCGTGTCCCTTCGAGCCCCCGGGTCCACCATCGACCAAGCGAACCCGACCGCGGTCGTCGAAGAGGCGTACTTCCGCGGATCGGGCACCTCGATGTCGGCCGCGGTCACGGCGGGTGTCGCTGCGCTCGTTCTCTCCAGTGAGCCCAACCTGACCCCGAACCAGCTGAAGGAGCGACTGATCGGCGACGCGACCCCACTCGCGGGTGCTCCGTCGAGCGCCGTGGGTGCGGGCGTCGTCCGTGCCTCGGTGGACGGTCCGGGACCGGTGCCGCCAGCCGGCGGCGGGACCCTCGTGGATCGCGGCCCCGGCCTCGGGAACTGGAACGGGGTCCTGTGGAACGGACGGATCTGGGACGGACGGATCTGGGACGGACGGATCTGGGACGGACGGATCTGGGACGGCCGGGTCTGGGACGGCCGGGTCTGGGACGGCCGGGTCTGGGACGGCCGGGTCTGGGACGG
>JBBDRM010000082.1:0-15133 GCA_040905475.1 Actinomycetota bacterium | reverse complement strand
CCGCATCTGGAACAGCCGCCTGTGGGGATGACGTGAGGCCCGAAAAGGCGCAACGGTTCGTCGTCAGGGTCGTCGTTCTCGGAGGGGCGGCGGCCCTGCTCGGTGCTTGGGCGGCGGCGCCTCCCGAACTCGACGCCTCGACGATCCGCCGGGCGCTCGTTCTCCTCGTCGTCAGCACAGCCGCAGAGCTCGTCTCGATCCGGCTGGCACGGGGCGAGACGAGCGAACAGATCACGCTCGGCGAAGTTGCGATCGCCGCCGACGTCGCGCTCCTCCCAGCCGCCCTTTCGCCGATCGTCGCCGTCGCTGGGCTCACGCTCTCGCTGATCCTCCGCAGGCGTCCTCTCGTCAAGACGGCGTACAACGCGGCGCAGTACGCCCTTGCCACCATGGCCGCGGCCACCTGCTTCCACGGCCTCGGCGGTGGGGACATCGAGACGAGTACCGGCCTGTTCGCCCTCTTCGCCGGCATGGCGGCGTTCGGGGCGTCGAACCTCCTCACCATCTCGGTGATCATCGCGACGACGACGGGGCGCGCGCTGCGCGACGTGCTCCGCAGCGAGATCGCGCTCTCTCTGGCTGTCGCGCTCGGCAGCTCGTCCATCGGGATCGTTGCCGTCGCGCTGTGGCTCGAACGTCCGGTGCTCGTCGGCGCGATCCTCGCGCCCGTGCTGACTCTTCACGTCGCCTACCGCGGCTGGATCCGGCAACGCGAGTTCGTCGTAGAGATCGAGGATCAGAAGGCCAAGCTCGAACGGATCGTCGATCACTCAAGCGAGGGGATCGCGCTCGTCGACGGGGAGGGAACGGTCGTGCTCTGGAGCCCGTCGATGCAACGCATCACCGGGGTGGCTGCCGGCGAAGCCGAAGGCAAGTCGATCGGCTTCCTGCTGCGTGGACGGGCGCGCGACGGCTCGAGTGTCCAGTCCGAAGTGGGCGGCGACGACGCGGTGATGGAGATCACCCGTCCCGACGGTTCGGTCTTGTGGCTCCGCATTCGGCACGGTGCCGCCCGCGACCCCGCCGGGACACTGCGCTGGGATGTGGTCGTCGTGCACGACGTCACGGCCGAGCGTGAGACCGAGCGCATGAAGAAGCACTTCCTCGCCACCGTGTCACACGAGCTGCGAACACCGCTCACGCCAATCATCGGCTTCGCCAAGTTCCTTCTACGCCGCGACGACATGCCGCAAGCGGCGCGGCGCGACGCGCTCGCCGCGGTGGTCGATCGGGCCGAGCACATGCAGCGGCTGGTCGAGGATCTCCTGCTCGCCTCCAGCATGGACGACGGCGACGCGCTCACCCTTCACGCACGGCGCGAGCCGGTCGACGTCTCGCAAGTGGTCGACCAAGTGCTCCGCTCGGCGAGAACCTCCTACCCTGAACGGCGCATCGTCGTCGAGGAGCGCGAGCCCGTCCTCGCCGTCGGGGATCGCCTCAGGCTCCGCCAGGTCGCGGCGAACCTCCTCGACAACGCGATCAAGTATTCGCCGGCCGAGACCCCGGTTCATGTGGTCGTCGGCCGGGAGGGAGACCGGGCGGTCCTTTCGGTCGTCGACGAGGGGCGCGGCATCCCCTCCGACAAATTCGAGGAGATCCTCCGCAAGTTCCGTCGCCTGGAGGACCCCGACCGCATGGAGACCGGCGGCGCCGGGCTCGGGCTGTTCATCGTCGATCAGCTCGTGCGGGCGATGGCCGGAACCATCGAGATCGCCAGCCGGGTCGGTGCCGGCAGCTCCTTCACGGTCCGTTTGCCCGCCCTGGATGCGCAAGGTGCCGAGGGGGGGACCGGACCGACCGCGCTGGCCGGCTGACCGGCGGGGCGCTCCGGTTCGCGATGGTAGGCTTCGTCCGTGGAGCAGGCTTTCGACTCCGTTCTGGTCATCGATTACGGCGCCCAGTACGCACAGCTCATCGCGCGCCGGATCCGCGAATGCAAGGTCTTCTCCGAGATCCTCCCGCACGACGTCGCGCTCGATGAGATCCGCCGCCGCCGCCCGAAGGGCCTGATCCTCTCGGGCGGCCCGTCCAGCGTCTACGCGCCCGGCGCTCCGGCGGTCAACCCCGGGTTCTTCGATCTCGACATCCCGGTGCTCGGCATCTGCTACGGACTGCAGGGGATGGCGCAGGTGCTCGGGGGCGAGGTGGGCCGCACCGGCGTCCGCGAGTACGGCAAGACCGATCTCCGCAGCCTGGGCGCGAGTCCGCTGTTCAAGGACCTCCCGCTGGAGCAGACCGTTTGGATGAGCCATTCGGACGCCGTCACGCGCGCCCCCGAAGGCTTCCGCGTGACCGCCCAGACCGAGGCCAGTCCCGTGGCCGCCTTCGAGGCGCCCGAGCGGGGCCTGTACGGGGTCCAGTTCCACCCCGAGGTCGCCCACACGCCGAAGGGATTGGACCTTCTCAAGAACTTCCTCTACGAGGTCTGCGACGCGCGTCCGACCTGGACCCGCGTGTCGATCATCGAAGAGGCCGTGCGGGACATCAAGGCGCGGGTCGGCGACGAGCGGATCATCTGCGGGCTGTCCGGCGGCGTGGACTCCGCGGTGGCTGCGGTTCTGGTCCACAAAGCGGTCGGCGATCAGCTCACCTGCGTGTTCGTCGACCACGGCCTGCTCCGCGCCGACGAGCCCGAGCAGGTCGAGGACACCTTCCGCCGCCACTTCCACACCAACCTCATCCACGTGAAGGCGCAGGACCGATTCCTCGGCAAGCTCGCCGGCGTGACCGACCCTGAGCGCAAGCGCCGCGCGATCGGCGAGGAATTCATCCGCGTCTTCGAGGAGATCGCGAAGAGCGAGCTGGCCGGCGTCCGGTTCCTCGTCCAGGGAACGCTGTACCCCGACATCATCGAGTCCGGCACCCGCGACGCCGCCAAGATCAAGAGCCACCACAACGTCGGCGGGCTGCCCGAGGACATGGACTTCGAGCTGGTCGAGCCGTTGCGCAACCTCTTCAAGGACGAGGTGCGCGCGATCGGCGAGGAGCTCGGTCTCCCCGAGGAGATCGTGTGGCGGCAGCCCTTCCCGGGCCCGGGTCTCGCGATCCGGGTCATCGGCGAGGTGACCGGTGGGAAATTGGAGATCCTGCGCAACGCCGACGCGATCGTTCTCGAGGAGGTGCGCCGGGCCGGGATGATGCGCGAGCTGTGGCAGTCGTTCGCGATCCTGCCCGACATCCGCACGGTCGGCGTGATGGGCGACGAGCGCTCGTACGCGCATCCGATCGTGCTCCGCGCGGTCACCAGCGAGGACGCGATGACGGCCGACTGGGCGCGCCTGCCGTACGACCTGCTGGAGCGGATCTCGAACCGCATCGTCGGCGAGGTGCCCGGCGTCAACCGCGTCGCCTACGACGTGACCTCGAAGCCGCCCGGAACCATCGAGTGGGAGTGAGCGAGGGGTCGTGATCTCGGGGGTGCGGCGGGGGGCGCTCTGTCTCGTCGCCGCGGCACTCGTGCTCGGCCCGGCTGCGCCGGCCGCCGCCAAGGACTTCCGCTTCCCGTCGGTCGTTACCGACATCTCGATCCGCGACGACGGCTCGTTCGACGTTCGCGAGGACCGCACGTTCGACTTCGAAGGCTCCTTCCATCGGGCCTTCATCAACATCCCGCTCGGCGTCGGGAACATCACGTACGACATCACCGCGGTGACGGTGTCGGAGCGGGGGGTGCCGTACCGGCGCGCCGAGCCGGGTCCGGAGGAATCCGGCACCTTCAACTTCACCAAAGGCGCCGATTGGGAGATCCGCTGGTTCTACGACGCCGCCGACGAGCAACGCACGTTCACGATCACCTACCACGTCGCCGGAGCCGTCGTCGCCTACGACGACGTCGCCGAGTTCTACTGGAAGTTCATCGGCGACGGCTGGGACGCGCCGGCCGACCACGCGGTTGCGTTGGTCCACCTCCCCTCGGGCGCCACTCTCGACGAGGTACGCGCGTGGGGCCACGGGCCACTCGAGGGAGAGGTGCGCATCCTCGACCCCCAGACGATCCGCTGGGAAACGCCGGGACTTCCGGCTCAGACCTTCGTGGAGGGCCGGCTCGCGTTCCCGGGGCGGGTGGTTCCGAAGGCGCCGCGGCTGCCCGGATCCCGGCTTCCGGCGATCCTCGCCGAGGAGGATCGGCTCGCCGACGAAGCCAACCGCGCGCGGTCGATCGCGCGCGCATGGAACGTGGTCGCGCCCGTCCTGGCGCTGGCATCCTTCGCCCTGTTCCTTTGGCTGTTCTTTCGTTACGGCAAGGAGCCCGACTCGAGATTCCCCGAGCGCCACCGTCGCGTGGGGCGCTATCTTCGCGAGCTGCCCTCGGATTATCCACCGGCCGTCGTCGGGTATCTGATGCGCTTCGGCGGCGTGAAGCCCGTCGACATGGTCGCCACGCTGATGGACCTCGCGCGGCGCGGCTTCCTCAAGATCGCGGAGGAAACAGAGGAAGCGGGCCTCGTCTTCAAGCGCACCGAGCGTCACTACAAGATGACCGTGCTCGAGCGTGAGGGGAAACTCGAGCCGTTCGAGCGTGAGCTGATCGACCTGCTCGACGAGGCGGGGATGTACGGGTCGATACGCGAGGACGAGCTCAAGGACTGGGCGAAGGACAACCCGTCGAAGATGCAGGAGCGTTTCAAGGCGTTCCAGCGCGAGGTGATCGCCCACGGCGAGCGGCTTGGCCTGATCGAGGAACGCACGCTGACGATGGTCGCCAGCCTCGGCGCGGCCGCGATCGCCGGGCTCGTCGCGGTCGCGGCGCTCACCCGACAGGGCGGCGAGTCCGCCGTGACGCTGCTGATCGCCGCGGGGATGCTTGCCGTCGCGACCTTCCTCCGAAGGTCGTGGCTGATCGCCGGGATGCTCTTCGTTGTGGCCGCGGCGCTCCTGGGCGCCGGCGCCGTCCTCACGGCCGCGATCCGCAACGCACCGGGAGCGCTGGCGGCGATCCTGCTCCTCGCCGTCCAGGTCGGGCTGACCCCGGCGCTCCGACGCCGGACGGTCCTCGGCGCGACCCAGTACGTGCAGTGGAAGGCATTCGAGCGGTTCCTTAAGGACCTGACGCGGCTGAAGGAATACCGTCCGACCGCGGTCGTGATGTGGGAGCAGTACCTCGTCTACGCGATCCCGCTCGGGGCCGCGGCGGCCGTCACCAGCGCGATCGCGCTGAACGCGCCCGAGGTCGCCCGGCAAGGCTTCACCTGGTACACGTGGTCGGGAGGGAGCGGCGGCTTCGGATCCGGCGACGGATTCGCGACGTCGCTCTCATCCTTCACCTCGTCGTTCACCGCGTCCGCCCAAGCCGCCTTCGCGACGGCGCCCTCGAGCGGCGGCGGTGGTGGCGGCGGGTTCTCCGGTGGTGGCGGAGGCGGCGGGGGTGGAGGCGGCGGAGGCGGCGGAGGCGGCGGCGCGTCCTGACCCCTACGGAGCCACGCGATAGACACGTACGTACGGGATCCCGTTTATGTCTAGCAGGTAGAACGGCACCTGATCCTTGTAACGCGCCCACACGTTCGGCACCTGGCCGGTCTGGACGTTCGAGATGTAGAAGAGGACGTAGTCGGGCTGGACGCCGTCCGGGCGGACCAGCGTGGAGTCTTCGACACCAACGGTACGTCCGGCGAAGAAATCCTCGAACTGGATGACTCGCGTGGACGCCATGGTCGTCCCGGCGGCATCGGGGAGCCGGCTCAGATCCTCGGCCGCCTCGTCGAGCGCTTCACCCCATCCCACGACGATCGCCCGCTGCGCGACGCCCGGCCCCCCCGTGACCAGGTTGAAGTGAGCGAGCTCGTACGGGTGCACCGACAAGGCGGGCCCGGCGTGGACCAGGAGGACGCCGGCCAAGATCGAAGCGA
This sequence comes from Actinomycetota bacterium, assembly GCA_040905475.1. Taxonomy (NCBI): domain Bacteria; kingdom Bacillati; phylum Actinomycetota; species Actinomycetota bacterium. Next base: position 9,287 of record JBBDRM010000082.1, on the reverse strand, counting down.
TGAAGCGTTTGCGCGAACGCAGGTACGTCAAGAACGCGACTGCGACGGCTAGGTCGAGCGCGACGAGACTCGGAAGTCCGTATCGATCGCCCTTCTTCGACGCGAACGTGATCAGCACGAGGAAGCCGAGCGCGAAGAGCAGCAGCTGAACCACCGTGCGGGCATGCTCGTCGTCACGGCGTCTGCGGATCGCCCACACGACGGTAGCGATCGCGGCCGGCAGGATGAAAGCAGAGGTACGCATGGCCAGTGCGACGGGGTAGAAGAGCGGTCCGGGATCGTCCACATGCCTTCCGAGGAAGAACCCGCTGGACGTGGTCTCCACGATCGCCGAACCGCCTCCGCTCGCCATCTCCGCGGCTGCGTGCCACGGTCGCACCCACAGGACCGGCCACAGCACGAAGACCACCAGCAACGCCGGCCCGAGCCAGCGGAGGAACCGGGCGCGGAGGCCACGCCCGTCGCGCCAGAGGAGGACGAGCGCGACCGGAACGAGGTAAACGGCCGGCTGCTTGGTGAGGAGCGCGAGGCCCCCAAGCGCCCCCGATAACAGCAGCAGCCGGCGATCCTCCGTGCGGATCGCCGCCATCAAGGCGAGCAGGCTCGACACCATGAAGAGCGCGAGCAAGCCGTCGAGGTGCACGACGCGGTTGTGGGCGAGCAAGAACGGGTCGAGCGCGAGCAAGAATCCCGCTATGGCGGCCGCCCCTTGGCCGAGGACCATCCCCGCGAGCCACCAGACCAGCACGATCAGCCCGGACGTGACGATCCCGATCCACAGACGTGACCGCGCGTAACGGTCCCGCAGATCCGCGCCCCCGGGAAGTGTCTCTTGCGCGAGCCCGGCGATCCACATCGTCGTGACGCCGGGATGTCCCGTCTCGATCGCGTCCCGGAAGCGAAGGTCGCCCACCGCGTCCACGAAACGAGCCGACCGCTCGATCCACAGCTTTTCGTCGATCGTCAGAGCCCGGTCGAGCGAAGGTGCCCGCACCACAAGGGACGTGATCGCGATCCCCACGGCGATGAGGGCTACGGATGCGGCACGAGTCGAGGACGCCACCGGCGACGATAATAGGGCGTGCCCCTCGATACCGACCTCCTTTCCGGGTTGAACCCCGTCCAGCGCGAGGCCGTCGCCCACGACGCCGGCCCGCTCCTCGTCGTCGCCGGGGCGGGCTCCGGCAAGACCAAGGTGCTGACCCATCGCATCGCCTACCTGATCCGCGAGCGAAAGGTTTCCCCGTTCGCGATCCTCGCCATCACGTTCACGAACAAGGCCGCCGGCGAGATGAAGGAGCGCGTCGGCTCGCTGGTCGGCGGGCGTCTCGGTGCCGCGATGTGGGTGATGACGTTCCACTCCGCATGCGCGCGCATCTTGCGGCGCGACGGCGTCCGGCTCGGCTTCACGTCGAGCTTCACGATCTACGACGACGCCGACTCGGAGAGACTCATCACCTACATCTCGAAGGAGCTCGACGTCGACCCCCGCCGGTTCCCACCCCGCCAGATCAAGAACGCCATCGGCAAGAACAAGGACAAGCTGGTCGACGAAGAGATGTTCGCGCAAGCGGCCGGCAACAACCCCTACGACCGCACGATCGCCGAGGTTTACGCCCTGTACCAGAGCCGTCTGCGGCAGGCGAACGCCATGGACTTCGACGACCTGATCATGAACACGGTCCACCTCTTCCGGCTCTACGACGACGTGCTCGAGGAGTACCGCGACAAGTTCCTCCACGTCCTGGTCGACGAGTTCCAGGACACCAACCACGCGCAGTACGTCCTCGCGAAGCTGCTCGCCGAGCGGGATCGGAACATCTGCGTCGTCGGCGACCTCGATCAGTCGATCTACAAGTTCCGCGGCGCGGACTTCACCAACGTGCTCCGGTTCGAGGAGGATTTCCCCGACGCGCGCGTGATCACGCTCGAGCAGAACTACCGCTCCACGCAGACGATCCTATCGGCCGCGAACGCCGTCATCGAGAACAACCAGATGCGCAAGCCCAAGTCGCTCTGGACCGAGACGGCCGGCGGCGAGCTGATCACGCGCTACCACGCCGAGAACGAGCACGAGGAAGCCGCGTGGATCGCCCGCGAGATCGAGCGTCTGCGAGAAGAGGACTCCCGACGTTACGGCGACATCGCGCTCTTCTACCGAACCAACGCCCAGTCCCGGGTCTTGGAGGAGATCTTCGTCCGGATGGGCGTGCCGTATCGCGTCGTCGGGTCGCTGAAGTTCTACGACCGCAAGGAGATCAAAGACGCGCTCGCGTACCTGCGGGTCCTGATCAACCCGGCCGACGAGGTCTCGCTCCGTCGGATCATCAACACGCCGCGCCGTGGGATAGGCGACCAGACGGTCGCCGCGCTCGCCCGTTTCGCCGACCGGGCGAGCGTGACGCTCTCTGAAGCCGTCGACCGGGTCGAGCAGAACGACGAGCTCGCCGCTCGAGCGCAGTCCGCCGTTTCCGACCTCGCGGGGATCCTCCGGAGTCTGCGCGAGAAGGTCGAGCGCGGCGTGGAGCCCGCCGACGTCCTCGCGGCCGTCCTGGAGCGGACTGGATACGTCGCCGATCTCGAGGCGGAGCGTTCGATCGAAGCGGTGGGCCGCGTCGAGAACCTCAAGGAGCTGATCGGGGTCGCCAGAGAGTTCGCCTCCGATAACGCCGAGGGCGGCGTGAGTGAGTTCCTCGAGCGGATCTCTCTGGTGTCGGACGCCGACGAGCTGTCCGATGAAGAAGGCGCCGTCACGATCATGACCCTCCACATCGCGAAGGGTCTGGAGTTCCCGGTGGTCTTCATCGTCGGCCTCGAGGACGGCGTCTTCCCGCACGTGCGCTCGATGACCGACCCCGCCGAGCTCGAGGAGGAACGACGCCTCGCGTACGTCGGCATCACCCGTGCGAAGGAGCGGCTGTATCTGACGCATGCGTGGCAGCGGAGCCTGTGGGGTGGCTCCAACTTCAATCCGCCCTCACGCTTCCTCAGCGAGATCCCCGAGGAGCTCGTCCGGGCCGTGGAGAGCGGAGACGAGAGCGAGAAGCTCGCCGAGATGGTCCAGGAGAAGAAGACCCCGCCCTTGAGCCTCGCCGTCGGCGATGACGTCTTTCACGAGCGCTGGGGCCGCGGCACCGTCGTCGCCGTGAGCGGCCGCGGCACTTCCGCCGAAGCCAGCGTGCACTTCGAATCCGAGGGCACGAAACGCCTGCTGCTCGCCTACGCGCCGCTCCAGCGGATCTAAGCGCTTCCCTTCCCGGAAACGGCGCACGGCGGGCTTACACTGCTGGCGTGTCCGACTGGGACGTTCTGATCCGGCTCGTCGTGGCCTCGGCTCTCGGTGCGGTCGTCGGGATCGAGCGGGAGCTGCGCGATCAGCCGGCCGGGTTCCGCACCCATATGCTCGTCGCGCTCGGCGCGTGTTTGTTCACGCTCGTCGGTGCGTTCGGGTTCCAAGACCTGACCGGAGGACAGCCGGTCGCGGCGGTCAACGCGGACGTTACCCGCGTCGCAAGTCAGATCGTCGTCGGCATCGGGTTCCTCGGGGGAGGGACCATCTTGCGACACGGCGCGACAGTCCGCGGACTAACGACCGCCGCGAGCTTGTGGGTAACGGCGGCGGTCGGGCTCGCCGTTGGGATGGGCTTCTATCTCGGAGCGACGGCCACCGCGCTGCTCGCCGTGATCGCGCTCGCCGTGCTGAAGCCGGTCGGGAAGCGCTTCGCGCGCGGCACGCATCAGGAAGACGAGGATGGGCCGCCGGAGATGCCGCCGGACTAGCGCGGCTTAGCTGGGTACGGCGGACTCGGGGTCGCTGCGACGGCCGTTGGAGCGCTTCGGAAGCGCCGTCACGCTCGCCGGCACGGTGGCGTCGAGGCTCGAAAGCATGTTGACAACCGAACGGATGAGCTCGCCCGAGAGCAGGAAGCTCATGTGCCCGAGGTCCTTCATGAAGATGTTCGTCGCGTCGAGAGCGGGCGTGGTGAGTTTGGCGCTCGACGCCGGGATCACGAGCGGGTCGAGGTTCGAATAGAACGAAACGAAGCGCACCGGCGTCGGCTTCGCGGTGCGCTCGAGGCGGTCGAGCAGCTCTGAGCGCGGCCGGATCTGACGAGCGGCGCGGCCCCGGCCGGCCCAGGCGGCGTAGGTGCCCTGGTGCGGGGTGCCGAGTGTGATGCATGTGTGCACGCGCTCGTCCCCGCCGGCTTCCTGCACGTACGTCCGGGCAACGAGTCCCCCGAGCGAGTGGCCGACCAGATGGACGCGCGTGGCGCCGGTTCGGTTGAGCACGTTCTCCACGTAGCCTTTCAATTGCGCCGCGAGCTCTTCGACGTCGTGCCCGATGACGTTGTAGTTCATCGTGAAGACGTGGCGGAACCCGTGGCGGCGGAACGCCCTTCGCATGACGAGGAATCCCGAGCGGTTGTGGAAGTAGCCGTGGAGCAAGATTATCGGCGTCGCCGCCGCTTCGGGCTCGAGGTAGCAGAGCGGCTGCGCGCGTGAGTACCGTCCGCGCGACGCGCCGTGGGAGGCGTCGGGATCCAGTGCTTCGCCGAGCAGCCCCGCCGGGTACATCGCGACGTTGGCGCCGGCCCACAAAAGCTCTTTGACGGCGCTGGGGTAGGTGCTCGGGCGTCGCAGGGCGTGCCCGAGGGCTTTGCGGACGGCGCGTGCGTCTCCGCGGATGCGTCCTACGGTGTGTCGGGTCATCTCCCCCGCAACCCCCGCGCGCTGTCGCCTCGTCGGTTTCGGTTCGCGCAGTCCATAAGTTCTACGAAGGGAAGAGGCTTTCCTTGCGCACCCAGGGTCGATCTGGATGCTCTCCGTGGGCGAATCACAACCTTGTGATTCATATCATCTGCTCCACCAAGGTCAAGTACGTGAAATGTTAACGAGCGATATCTACCCGAGAATCGGACATAGGGAACGGTGCGCGAGAACGGGACTTCCGTCGTCGGAAGATGCCCAAGCGGACTAGCCCGCTAGCTGCGAGTCAGCAGGAAGATCACTCCTGCCAGCGCGATCAGCGCGGCGAGGACGATCGGAGCCACGATCCACTGCGGCCCCATCTGGCCCCGGGGCACGATCTTCCGGGCGGGCCGGACGCGTTTCTTGCGAGACGGAGGCGTGGTCATGGGGCGAGGAAGGCGTTTCCGGCCTCTCGCCAGCGGCGTCGCCGAGCCGCGAGCCGTTCGTCCCGCGGTATGGCCGCCAATCGGGTGAGCGATCGTCCCAGGGCTTCCCCGATCGACCGGACGAAAGCGTCGGGATCGGTGTGGGCTCCGCCGGTCGGCTCGGGGATGATCTCGTCGGCGAGCCCGAACGACAACAGATCGCGCGCCGAGAGGCGAAGATCGCCGGCGACCTCCTCGACGTCGTCGCGGCGAAGGATGGCGGCGGCGCTCTCGGGTGCGATCACCGAGAAGATCGCGTTCTCGCACACGAGGACGCGATCGCAGACGGTGAACGCGAGGCCGCCGCCGCTGCCGCCCTCGCCCGAAACCACTGCGATCGAAGGGCCGGGGTGCTCCAGCACTGTGCGGAAAGCCGTCGATATCGTCCGGGCGATCCCCGACGCCTCGGAGGCCGAGGACGGGTCGGCGCCCGGCGTATCGACGATCGTGACGAGCGGGAGCCCAAGCGCCCCACTGAAACGCAGCGAGCGATAGGCCTTGCGGTAGGCCGGCGGCGTCGGGCGCGTGCGGTCGAGCGCAACCACCCCCGCGCGGCGACCGGCGATCCGCGCGACGCCCGTCGCGAGGCCCGCGTCGTCGACGCCGGCACGGTCGCCCCGCAGCTCGACGAAAGCCTCGGAGATCGCCGCGAGGATCGCCCGCCCCGAGGGACGGTCGGGATGGCGAGCGAGCTCGACGACGTCCCAGCCGGTCGAGGTCTGAACCGGAGTATCGATGGCCGTAAGTGGAACCGCCGGCTCGTCGGGCTCGAGCGTGGCGCGCAGGAAGACGCCCGCCGCAGCGCGGAGGTCTTCGAGCGGGACGATGTCGTCGACGAGACCGTTGTCGAGCGAGAACTCAGCCGTGTGCGAGGCGTCCTCGAGCGGAGCGACTTGCTCGGCGACCCGCGGCCCGGCGAAGCCGATCGTCGCGCCGGGTTCGGCCCACAACACGTCGGCGAGCGAGGCGAACGATGCGTACACGCCTCCGGTCGTCGGATCGGTGAGATACGCGAGGAAGGGAAGTCCGGCTGCAGTGAGGTCGCGCCGGGCGAGCACCGTCTTCGCCATCTGCGCGAGCGCCGCCATCCCTTCCTGCATCCGCGCACCGCCGGTCGCGGTGAGCGCGACGACGGCTGCGCGTCGCTCGATGGCCCGCTCGAACGCCCGCGCGATCTTCTCGCCAGCCGCAACCCCCATCGACCCGCCGAAGACGTCGAACTCGAACGAGATACCGACGACGGGGAGCCCCGCGAGCGTGCCGTCGGCGGAGATCACGGACTCCTTCTTGGGATCGCGGTCGTGGTAACCGGGGAAACCGAGCGGGTCGGTGGCCGATAACCCGGCATCGCGCTCCTCCCAGCCGGCATCCAGCACGAGATCGAGGAGATCCCGTGCCGTGCGCGCGGTGGTACGAGCGGTTCGAGCCATGGGTCGCACCTCATGTGCCCTGCGTTGCAGGGCGTGGAAAACGCCCCGTATCATCACGCCCGCGCCCCGGGGGCGCAACCGTCCGAAGGGACAACATCACATGCCGAAACAGCGCCGAACCACGATCCGTGTCGTCATCGCGAAACCGGGCCTCGACGGGCACGATCGCGGCGCGAAGATCGTCGCTCGCGCGCTCCGCGACGCAGGTATGGAGGTCATCTACACGGGACTGCACCAGACCCCGGAGATGATCGTCGAGACGGTGATCCAGGAGGACGCCGACGCGGTCGGCTTGTCCATCCATTCGGGCGCGCACATGACGCTGTTCCCTCGGGTCGTCGAGCTCCTCCGTGAGCGCGACGCCGGCGATGTCCTGGTCTTCGGCGGCGGGATCATCCCGCGTGAGGACATCATCGCCCTGAAGGAGAAGGGGATCGCGGAGATCTTCACGCCGGGAGCGACGACTACGGCGATCGTCGACTGGATCAAGCAGAGAGTAGGAGCCGCAGCGTAGATGGATCTCTTCGAGTATCAAGCCAAAGAGCTCTTCCGGAAGTTCGGCATGGCCGTGCCCGACGGCAAGGTTGCTTCCTCGCCGGCCGCTGCCGAGAAGGTGGCCGCCAAAATCGGTGGACGCGTCGTCGTGAAGGCGCAGGTTCAGGTCGGCGGCCGCGGCAAGGCCGGTGGGATCAAGCTCGCCGACGACCCCGCGGGAGCGAAAGCTGTGGCCGAGCAGATCCTCGGCATGGACATCAAGGGCCACAAGGTCCGCAGGGTGCTCGTCGAGCAAGCCGGCGACATCAAGTCGGAGTTCTACGCGTCGTTCCTGCTCGACCGAACCGCGAAGGCGTACCTCGGGATGATGAGCGCCAAGGGCGGCGTCGACATCGAGGAGGTCGCCGCCACCGATCCGGAGGCGATCGCGCGCGTGCACGTGTCACCCCTCACCGGACTGCAGCCGTACCACGTTCGCGAGTTGCTGTTCGGCGCACGGATCCCGAAGGAGGCTCACGCGGGAGCCGGCGAGCTGCTGCGCACGATGTACCTTGTTTTCATTCAGATGGACGCCTCATTGGTAGAGGTGAACCCGATGGTTCTCACGGGCGACGGCACGGTCGTCGCGCTCGACGCCAAGGTGTCGCTCGACGAGAACGCCGGCTATCGGCACCCCGAGTTCGAGAAGCTCTCGTCCGAGATCCCGCTCCAGAAGCAGGAGAAGGTGGCGAAGGAGAAGGGACTCAACTACGTGAAGCTCGACGGGCGGATCGGGATCATCGGCAACGGAGCCGGCCTGACGATGTCGACGCTGGACGTCGTCGCCGAGGCCGGCGGCACCCCGGCGAACTTCCTCGACATCGGCGGCGGGGCGAACGCGGCGACGATGGCCGCCGGTATCGATCTGATCTTCAGCGACCGGAAGGTGAAGTCGCTGTTCGTGAACATCTTCGGCGGGATCACGCGCTGCGACGAGGTCGCGCGCGGCATCTTGGGGGCGTTGGAACAGCTGCCGAACCTCAAGGCGCCGATCGTGGTCCGGCTCGACGGGACGAACGCGACCGAAGGCCGGCGCATCCTCGAGGAGGCGGCCCACCCGAACATCACGATGGCACCGACGATGCTGGAGGCGGCCGCTAAGGCCGTCGCGCTGACGAAGGGACGCCGCGCATGAGCATCCTGCTCGATGAGAACACGCGCGTGCTCGTGCAAGGGATAACGGGCTCCGAGGGAACGTTCCACACGAAGCGAAACCTCGCGTACGGCACGAAGGTGGTCGCCGGCGTGACGCCGGGCAAGGGCGGCCAGAAATGGGAGGACCGGATCCCCGTCTTCGACACGGTTGCGGACGCGGTGAACGAAACCGGCGCCAACGCTTCGCTGATCTTCGTGCCGGCCCGGTTCGCACAGGACGCGATCCTCGAGGCGGCCGACTCGGGCATCGGACTCGTCGTGTGCATCACCGAGGGGATCCCGGCCCGGGACATGTCGGTCGTCTACCCCTACATCCGCGCGAAAGGCGTCACGCTGATCGGCCCGAATTGCCCGGGGCTGATCTCGCCCGGCAAAGCCAACATGGGGATCATCCCAGGCGAGATAACCGGTCCGGGACCCGTCGGCCTCGTGTCGCGCTCGGGGACGCTGACCTACCAGGTGATGTACGAGATGTTCACGCGAGGGATCGGTCAATCCACCTGCATCGGGATCGGTGGTGATCCCATCGTCGGGTCGAACTTCATCGACATCCTGAGCCGCTTCGCCGAGGATCCCGAGACCCAGGCCGTCGTCGTCATCGGCGAGATCGGCGGCGACGAGGAAGAGCGAGCGGCCTCGTTCATCAAGGAGAACGTCGACAAGCCCATCGTGGCGTACGTGGCCGGGTTCACGGCGCCGGAGGGCAAGCGCATGGGCCACGCGGGCGCGATCGTCTCCGGCTCGAAGGGGACCGCGCAGGCGAAAGCCGAGGCGTTCGAGTCGATGGGTGTCCGCGTCGGGCGTAATCCGACGGAAGTCGCGGAACTGGCGATAGCTGCACTTGACTGACGCATCAGAAGTGGCGCGGGCAAGCCGGAATATGAAGCGTTCGCCCTATTGAAGGCGGGGCCGTCGAGCGATATTTTCCTGCGGGACCATGCGCGGTGATGTCGGGTCCGCGGAAGACTTGGTAGCTGCGGGGGATCGCGGGGGC
>JBBDRM010000081.1 GCA_040905475.1 Actinomycetota bacterium | reverse complement strand
CCCACCGGGGTTGGAAACCAATAAACCGAGCCTCCATCACTCCCAGGGCGGTTCAACCGGTCGGCGGCCACGGTGTCGAGGTCGTCGCGATTGGTGATGAAGCTGTGATGCCGCCAGTGCGGGAACAGCGCGGCTTGAGCGGTGTCAGCGACCCGGGTGCGACGCACCACCAACCGCGCGATGCGACGATGCTTCTTCAACCGGCCGCCGCCGACATAGGTGGTTTCAGCGACCTGGGCGTAGCCGTTGTCGGTGTAGTCGATGTCGACCCAGGCGGCCTCGGGGATCGCGGCGATCGCAGCGATGACCTTGGTGTTGTTGGTGACGGTGATCGACCACGACATGCGGTGACGGTCCAAGGTGCGTAGCAGTTCCCACGACCAGAACCCCGAATCGGCCCGCACCGTCTTCGTCCCGGTCGCCTTTGCGCGTTTCAAGATGCCGGCGAGTTCGTCGACGAACCGGTTGATCCCGCGTGACGATCCGGCGGAGCCTTTGCGCATCCGGGAGAACAAGATCTCACCGGTGTCGGCGCGTGTCGCGACGAGGGGGTGGTAGCCGAGACATTTCGTGTACCCGTATCCGGCGCCCGCCTTGTCGTGGCCGTGCACCTCACAGATCGTGGAATCCAAGTCGATCACCAGATCGCCCTCGCCGGGTCCGGCACCTGCTGCCCACGCCGCCGCCAACAACCGTGCGGCGACGGCGTCGAGTTGACGGACGAACCCGAACGTGAAGGTGCGCAGGAACGTCCCGATCGTGGATGGGGCCATCACCTTGAACGGCAACACCTGCTGGGTCGCCCCCGCGCGCAACACGTTGACGTGGTCGATGTGGGTGGCACCCGCGAGCATCGCGGCGATCAGGGTGCAGATCTTGCGGCCCGGCGCGAACGACCCGGTCCGCACCCAGCTGTTCGCGAGACGTTCGAGACCGAGCCGGGCCATCAACGTGGCCACCGTGATCAGCCCGGCATTCGCGATCAACCCGTCGTGGTCGAATGCCGTGTCATATCGGTCGAGAGTGCGCGATACTGGGAACACAGAAAGTGCCTCCTGCTGCTGGTCGGACTGTGACTTTGAACATCACAATCATCCCAGCTCAGGAGGCCTTTTTGGTGGACGCGCACCACCTCGCACCTACATCAACACGGTGAATCGAGGCTGAGTGACGCGCAGCCCTTCGGCACTTCGAGGGCGATGTCCCGTGCCAACTCGTCCGCGCGTTCGGTGACACTTCCGATCCACGTTGACGCGACCTGAACCGTCGTTACGTCGCGAGGCAGCGGCCAACGAGCCAAGACAAAGCACGTCAAGCCGGAGCTCGCGTGGGCCGGAATCGCAGGGCGACCGCCCCCAACCGGAACTCATGGCGGTTCACCAGCTCGAGCTGGATGCGCTCGCGCAGACCGGCGAGCAACGTCGGCCCGTGTCCGGCAAGGACCGGCTGCACAAGGAACTCGTACTCGTCGATCAGTCCCAGATCCGCCAACGCCAGGGGCAGCGTCACGCCACCCACCCACAGGCGCTCGCCTGGCTCCTGCTTGAGCCGCTGAACCGCTTGCCCCAAGTCGCCTCGCACCAGCTCGGCATTCCAATCGACCCCGCTCAGCGTGCTCGACACGACGTACTTCTTCGCCCGGTCGATGGTCTCGGCGAACGGGATCTCCCACTCATCCATCCAGTCAGGCCACGTGCCCGTGGCCGGCTGCCGCCACGCCGACTCCATCATCTCGTAGGTCATCCGGCCGAAGAGAAGGGCATCGGCTCGTTCCATCTCAGCGGTCCAATAGCGCATCGACTCCTCGTCCGGCGCGAGCCCTGCCTCGTGATGGCAGCAGCCGTCGAGCGTGACGTTAATCGAGTATCGAAGTGGTCTCATCTCGTTGCTCTCCCTTGATGCGCGCGCGTTCACCGGACCGCACTCAGACGACTGCCGGCACCCAATTCTCATCGGCGAGCCGATCGCACCTACTCAACACCGTCGTGGTGAACCAGACCGCAGACCGTGCGAGCGACCGCGATCTGCCGGGCCGACATCGATGGCGGAGTGTCACAGCACGCGCGACGAGCGAGGCAGGTCAGCCCGCCCCGAACGCCGGTTCTGCTGGCGAGCGGAGATCCTAGCCGTTGCCTCCTCTCGTCGAAATGTGCGATGTGTTCACCCCGTTAGAATGATCGGGGTGACCGGGGAACAGCGAGATCTGATCGTTCGAGACCCGCTGGTCTGCCACGGCCAGGCCGTCATCAAGGGCACGCGGATCATGGTCAGCGTCGTGCTCGACTGCCTGGCAGCAGGCATGACGGAGCCCGAGATCATCGACGACTACCCGACGCTCACCGTCGAGGGGATCCGAGCAGCCGCTGCGCATGGTGCAGAACTCGCACGCGACGAGTACCCCGCCGTCGCATCGCGGTGAAGGTCAAGCTCGACGAGAACCTCCCGCGGCGCGGCGCGCCGCTACTTGCAGACGCGGGCCACGACGTCGACTCCGTGCACGACGAGGGTCTCGACGGCGCCGACGATCCGACCGTCTCGGAGGTGGCCACCGCTGCGGGAAGACTGGTCATCACCCTGGACCGCGGCTTCGGCGACATCCAGCGGTATCCCCCGGGTGCCCACGCGGGGATCCTCGTGTTGCGGATCGACGATCAATCTGCGGCGTCGGTCAACGAGGCCCTCGGCGCGCTCGTGGCGTCGACCGACCTGTCCGACCTCGGCGGGTGCGTCGCCGTCTACCGCAACGGCGACCTTCGAGTCCGACGGCCGCCAGTGAGCTGACGCTGCCGGCGGACACCGTGGCGTGGAGCCGTGACTGCCGCCATCCAAGATTTCATCCAAGAAATTCGGCGATACAGCCCGTCACAGGCCGGTACTCGACGGACAACCGACACGCGAACTACCTGGTAGACGGCACAATCTGGCAGAGGGCGGACTGTCCGGAACCGACTCGTAATGCGTAGGTCGTGGGTTCAATTCCCACTCCGGGCTCCACGAGCGAGCGATCGCGACGCGTCCGACGTCATCGCCGGGCTCCTGGGCTCGCCGGCGCCCGACGAGACCTGAACTCTGACATATCTCTACCGTGAGCGGTCTGACTATGTCATGGAGGTGATCGACGTCGACGAGGCCGGACGCCAGCTGGGCGTGAGCGCTCGACGTGTTCGACAGCTCCTCGCCGACGGCCGCCTTCACGGCAGCCAGGTAGGACAGAGCTGGGCGATCGACCCGGCCTCCGTCGAGCGTCTCGGCGACTCCGGACGTCCGATCGGCCGGCCCTGGCGGCCAGCGTCGGCGTGGGCCGTTCTCAAGCTCGCGGCGGGCGACGAGCCGGACGTATCGCCCGTCGAACACTCGCGAGCCCGACGGCGGCTCCGACAACACGGCCTTGTCGGCCTTGTCGAACGGCTCGGTCCACGGGCCTCGGTTCACCGTCTCGGCGCCCACTCGGCGGCCATCGATCGGCTCGCAGCCGATCCTCGAGTCGTACGAGGCGGCGTGAGCGCGGCGGGCGACCACGATGTCGATCTCGTCAACGACGGCTCGTTCGAGGGCTACGCGCCGAAAGGAGCGTTCGACGACCTGTGCGAACGGTACGCCCTCGACCCTGCAGCAGAGCGGCCCAACGTCGTCGTGCGCGTGGTCGACGATCACGACTGGCCGTTCGCTCCTGATCAGCACGTCGCACCGTGGCCAGTCGTGGCGGTCGACCTTCTCGAGGCCGACGACGAACGGTCCCGACGGGCCGGCCGCCTGCTCATGGAACAACACTCATGAGCTGGCCCGCCATCGATCGACCCCCGGTTCACATCCCGGCCATGGCCGGACATGACGCCCACCTGTGGGACAGCCTGCTCGAACTGAGCGAGCTCCGTCCTGGCGAGTCGACACTCGTGGGCGGCCAGATGGTCTTCCTCCACGCCGTCGAGCACGGGATCAGCCCTCCCAGGATCTCGACCGATCTCGACATCGTCGTGAACGCCCGCATCGTGGTCGGCGCCATCGCGGTCCTCGCCGCCGACCTCGTACATCGCGGCTTCCATCTCGACGGGATCGGCCCCGACAACATCGCCCACCGGTACCGGCGCGACAGCGTCGCCATCGACGTGCTCGCGCCCGACGGTCTCGGAGCCCGTGCCGACCTGACCACGACCCCTCCCGGACGAACCCTGCAGGTTCCGGGAGGCACCCAGGCACTCGACCGCACCGAGCTCGTGCCATTCACGACCGGCGCCCGCACCGGCCTGGTGCCTCGCCCCTCGCTGCTGTGAGCCATCGTCTCCAAGGCCGTCGCCGTGCGGGTCGACGACGTCCCCAACGCTCAACGACCCGGCCCATCGGGTCTGGTCGCAGCTGGACCCACCGACTCGAGACCGAGCACTCGCTGCGCTTCGAATCTTGAGCCGCTGATCCCTCAGCGGACCGATCGGGTCTGCCTCGATTCGGTCGTCCGCCTACGACCGGGATCTGTCAGGACGTGCGGTCGCTGCGTTCGTCCGAAGAATCCCGCCAACTCTGATGGAACAAACGCGTGTCGGCAGGGTCGATGTCTCAGCGTGAGCCCTCCCGCCCGCACTGCCGATGACGACTCAGCGCCGGACTTCCTCACCGTGGAGGAGGCCGCCGCGGTGCTACGGATCGGCCGAACCACGGCCGACGAGTTGGTGCGCGAGTTCCTTCAGACCGGGGCACTGCCGGGCGTGCTGGCGATCATCGACGACGATGACGTGTTCCCCACCGTCACCATCGACCCAGTCGCCCGCACCGTGGCGTGGCCCGCCGGTGTCGACTTCGATCCCGATGTCCTTCACGGCGATCAAACCCCCGCCAGCGGGACCGGACCAAAGCTGCTTCGCGAGTACCACCGCGAGCCCGCCCGCTCGCGGTTGCCACTACCCCGCCAGATCGCACTGGCTGAACCCGACCACTGACCGCGGACGTGGTCGCACCGGCAGAGGAGATGAGCGCAGGCACATCGGGGGCGCGCCGTCAAGCGTGACAGCGGGACATCATGGGGCGGACTTCGAGCGATCGCTGCCGCCACAGTTCGCCCGGTTAGCGAACGCGTCGGAGAGCTCGGCGCTGGGGGCGATCTGAGCGAGCAAACCAGCAGGAAGCCGAGTTCTGGTTCGTTCAGCTGATGGAAGAACCGCGCGTACTCGCACCGGGTGACGTTGACGTTGACCTCGTCCGCCGCCCCTTCGAGTCGATCGTGGTCCTGAGCATCCCCCGCCTTGCTGACTCGCAATGCCCACTCCACGGTGTCACATGAACCGCCAGGCGGCGTGGCAACGCGGACGGACTCGCGGAGTCGGCTTCCCAGAGCCTCCCGAACCAGGCGGTGCGCCCGCTCGCGACCGATTTCGTCTTCCATCGCCCGGATGAGCGGAACGAGAACCTCCGCTTGGATCTTGGTGCGTTCGAGCAGCGTGATCTTCGGTCCATCCCCCATGCGCAGGACCGTACCGCGTTCAGGCAAGCGCCTCGAGAACGTCCGGCAGGCGATCGTCCGAGCTTCAACTGAGGTCGAACATCGACGGACCATTGGAGGACTACCCAAGCCGAGCACCCGGTAATCCCGAACCCGATGCCATTGCTCCTGCCGGAGCAAGCATGGTATCGAAGTGATACCATGCCCTGATGGCCATGACACTGCGGCTCACCGACAGTGAGCAAGAAGCGTTGAGAGC
>JBBDRM010000080.1 GCA_040905475.1 Actinomycetota bacterium | reverse complement strand
CGCAGGAGCCGGTGTCGCTCGAGACGCCGATCGGCGAGGAAGAGGACTCGCACCTCGGAGACTTCATCGAGGACGCCGACGCGATCGTTCCCGTCGACGCGGCCTCGTTCATCCTGCTGCAGGAACAGCTCGAGTCCGTTCTGCACTCGTTGTCGAACCGAGAGAAGAAAGTCATCGAGCTGCGGTTCGGGCTGATCGACGGCCACCAGCGAACGCTCGAGGAGGTCGGGCAGGAGTTCGGCGTGACCCGCGAGCGGATCCGACAGATCGAATCGAAGACGCTGTCGAAGCTGCGTCACCCGAGCCGGTCGCAGAAGCTGAGAGACTACCTGGAATGAACGGGCGGATCGTTCGCCTGGCGGCCGCCTTCGGGGCGGCCGTGCTGGTGTTCGGGGCGTGTACGGACGACGGCGGGACGCAGACGCCGCCCGCATGGGGGCGGATCGCGGACGCGCCCACCGAGCGCCAGGAGGTAGCAGCGGCGGTGGTCGGCGAGAAGATCTACGTGATCGGAGGGCTCGTATCGAATGGAGCAACCGCAGCCGTCGAGATCTACGATCCGGCCTCGGACTCGTGGACGACCGGTCCGCCGCTTCCACTGGCCGTCCACCACGCGATGGCCGCGGAGCAAGGTGGCAGGCTGTTCGTGATGGGCGGATTCGCCATATCGCGGGGCGGGTCCGCCATCCGGGACGTGTTCATCCTGGAGGATGGACGGTGGCGTGAAGGGCCGCCGCTCCGCCGGCCTCGAGGAGCGGGAGCCGCGGCAAGTGTCGGGGGACGCATCGTCGTGGTGGGTGGTATCGACGGCGATCGGCACGTGGGACCCGTCGAGATACTTGACGAAGGCGCCTGGCACGACGGCACGCCCATTCCGACCCTCCGGGATCACTTGGGGGCGGCGACGCAAGGCTCGCTGCTCTTCGCGGTGGGCGGACGTCGAGGCGGTGCGCACTTCGGCACGTCCGAGGTGTACGACCCGGCGGCCGACCGCTGGTCGAAACACCCGGACATGCCGACGGCGCGGAGCGGCAACGGTGCTGCTTTCGCTGCGGGTCGTGTGATCTCGGCAGGCGGTGAAGGACCGAGGATCTTCCCCGAGGTGGAGGCCTACGACCCGGCAGCCCGAAGGTGGACCCGGCTACCAGACCTCGCGGTGCCGGTCCACGGCGTGGGGCTCGCGACGGTGGGCGCCGACGTGTACGCGTTCGTTGGTGGCGACAAGGTCGGGCTCGCGCCGACGCGTGTGTGCCAAGTGCTCGCGATCGGATGAACGGCTAAGCCGTTCCCCGAAAGTGCTCCGGAGCGATGTCAGACAAGTTGACGTCGTCTTGTCAGACACACTTGAAGAGCATCCTTGGCCCTCGCCGGCGGCGGCGGCGCGCTTACGCCGGGAACGCCGCCGGCATGACGACGTCCTCGCCGTTGCGGTGACGGAGCTCGCCGACCTTGTGCGCTGCGGCAGTGACGGCATCCGGGAGCTTCTGCCCGATCTCCGCCCGGAGCTTCTCCGCCTGCTGCGATTCCCAGATCTTTCGGGTCATCTGCTCGATCTGCTCGTAGCGCTGATGCCCGGCCTTCGCACCCAGGACGTATCCCGCTGCGAAGCCCACTGCTAGTCCCAGCCTGAGTCGCATCTCGATCACCTCCGTACGCTTCCTTCCCCGCGTGACGGACGCTCAATCGGCGACGTGCCCTACCCTGGGGCGATGTCCGATTCGCTCCAGCGCGTCTCCGCCGAGGTCGTCGGATGCCTTCGCTGTCCGCGGCTCGTGGCCTGGCGTGAGCAGGCCGCCCGCGAGGCACCGGCCCGGTATCGCGGTGAGCGCTACTGGGCGCGTCCGGTGCCCGGTTTCGGCGATCCCGACGCGCGGCTGCTCATCGTTGGGCTCGCGCCGGCGGCGCACGGGGGAAACCGCACCGGCCGCGCCTTCACCGGCGACCGCTCCGGCGAGTGGCTGTACCGCGCGCTCCACCGAGCCGGGTTCGCCAACCAGCCGGCGAGCACCTCCGCGGACGACGGGCTCCGCCTGCGCGGCGCGTACATCGCTGCGGTGGTGCGCTGCGCGCCGCCCGGCAATAAGCCGATCCCCCAAGAGCGGGACAACTGCCTCGAGTACCTTGTGCGCGAGATCCGCCTCCTCGATCAGGTCCGCGTCGTCGTCGCGCTCGGCTCGTTCGCGTGGGACGGCTTCCTGCGCGCGGCGGGCTCGCTCGAGCACAAGCTCAGGCCGAAGCCGCGCTTCGGTCACGGCGTCCGCGCAGAGGTCGGGCCCTGGATGCTTGTCGGCTCGTATCACCCGAGCCAGCAGAACACGTTCACGGGGAAGCTGACGGAGCCGATGCTCGACGCGATCTTCTCGGATGCCCGGCGGCTCAGCCGCTCGTCCACGTCGCGGTGAGCTGGTAGCAGGCGTCGGGCCCGCAGACCGCGTCGGAGAAGTCCTCGAATCCCGAGCCCGGATCGGGATTGGCTACCGGGTGATACGAGTTCGTTCCCGCGACGAGCGGGACCCCGGCGCCGAGATGCTCGATGCGTCCGGGGCGATCGTTGAACCCGAGCTCGAGGAACTCGAGCGGCTGCGCGACGGCGCCGTACGCCTCTCTGCGGCAGTCCATGAGCGGCTCGTCGCACTCGTGCCCGCTGACGTAGAGCTTCGGTGTGACGCCCGGCGGGAGCCACAGATCGAACGTGATACCCAGCGGGATCGTCTGATCGTCGGTGACCTCGTAGAGGGGGAGCCGGATCCAGCTGCCGCCGGCGCTCGCGTAGAGGACCCAGTCCCCGGGCTCGGGCGTCTGCTCGCCGGCCGCGCCGGCCGGGTTCAGGTTCGGCTCGCTGGCGCCGTCGAGAGAGCGTTCGATGTGGATGCTGTCCAACGAGATGCGGTGACGAACGGCGGCGACGTCCTTCGTCCAACCCGCCTCGACGGTGATCCCGAAGCGCTGCGGCGCGGGAGCGTGCGGCAGCTCGAACGACACCGTCACCGCACCGGTCGCCGGGTCGGGGACGGCGGTCACCGGGACGGTTCGCAGGGCGGAGTCCGTCTCGTCGTGCACGATCACCGGGTTCACTACCAGACGCGAAGCGGGGGACGGTTTCGGCGTTGGTGGGATGGTGAAGGAGTAGGGGCCGCCGACGTCGCGCACCGGCGAGCAAAGCGCTCGAGCGAGGACCCAGTTGGTGATCCCTTTCAGCGCGCACTCCACGATCGAATGTGAGGCGCCGCCGTAGCCGTTGATCCATACGTCGAGTCGCGAGAGACGAGTCGCGTTCCGCTGGCCGGCAAGGAACCCGGCGGCGTTCGCATGGAACGTCGACACCTCGTACAGCGGATGCAGCTCGGTCGTCTCGCCGCGGATCGCTCCGGGCGCGATCAAGTCTTGCAGCGTCTCGACCGGGTCGAGCACGAGCAGTTGCGACAGACCCGTCGGGTCGGCGGCGGAGTTGCCCCAGTGGCCACAGTCCCAGGTCCAGTCGCCGCTCGCGCGAACCCGGTCGCCGTTCGAAGGCCACGCCCACAGTGGGATGTCGCCGACCTCCCACTCGCCTTCGATGACGCCGGCCTCGGCGCCCGGCCAGAGATTCCCCGAGCCGAGCACGTCCTCGTAGGCCGGGTCCGGGTCGATCATGAGATTGAAGTCGTGGAAGTCGTGCGACAGGTAGATGTCCTCGCCGGCAGGGCGAACCGTGCCCGCCGTCCCTTCGATCGTTCGCCGGCCCGCGGTGTTGTCCCCGGCGAGCCGGGCGGTGCGGACGTCGTTCGAGTGGACGTACACCCACTCGGGGGTTGATCCGGCGAGGATCAGCGACTGACTTCGCTGGCATCCGTCGAGGAGTGGCTGCGTGTGGCTGTCCGGCATGCCGGCGGCCATGGCGGCGGCGGTGACCGCGAAGATCGCGACGAAGACCACCTGCGCCGGGGTGCGACGGGACATCGACCTCATCCTGTCTGATTCGGGGCCGGGCGTGCCGGGGCCTGCCGGGCGACGATTCATATAGGCTCACGAACGTGTATGTGTGCCTCTGCCGAGGGGTGACCGACCGCAAGATCCGCGCGGCGATCGCCGGCGGCGCGACAGACCTCGTTGCCGTAGGCGAGCGAACCCAAGCCGGGATCGAGTGCGGAACGTGTCATCCGGGGATCAACGAACTGCTCCGTGAGGCCCGGGATCCGGATCGTCCGGCACAGATGGCCGCCGGCCGTCCCAAGGGGCCCAAGGGCTCGGACGAAGGGAGACGTTGATGCAAGGGGACCCGCGGGTCGTCGAAGCGCTGAACGACCTTCTCACGCTCGAGCTCACCGTGGTCAATCAATACTTCGTCCACGCCAAGATGTGCGAGAACTGGGGCTACAAGCGGCTGGCCGACAAGTTCCGCAAGGATGCGATGGACGAGATGAAGGACGTCGAAGAGATCATCGAGCGCGTCTTGTTCTTCGACGGCGTTCCAAACGTGCAACGGCTCGACGCCGTGGCTCTGGGTGAGACGGTCGAAGAACAGCTGCGGCTCGCGCTCGACGCGGAGCGGAACGCCGTGCAGCTCCTGACGAACGCGATCAAGGCGGCGGACGCCGCCGGCGACGAACCCACTCGTGAGTTCCTCGCGCCGCACCTGCCCGAGGAGGAGGCGCACATCGACTGGATCGAAACGCAGCTCTCCCTCATCGCCCAGGTCGGCGAGCAGAACTACCTGGCTGCTCAGATACGGGAGTAACGATGGAATACCGTCCGCTCGGCCGCACCGGCGTCAAGGTCAGCGTCCAATGCCTCGGCGCGATGATGTTCGGCCCCTGGGGGAATCCCGACCACGACGACTGCCTCCGCATGATCGACCGCGCGCTCGAGGGCGGCATCAACTTCATCGACACCGCCGACGCCTACTCGGCTGGAGAGTCGGAAGAGATCGTCGGCAAAGCCATCAAGAGCCGTCGCGACGAGGTCGTCCTGGCGACGAAGGTCCACTTCCCGATGGGAACCCGTCCGAACGAGGGCGGCAACTCGCGGCTGTGGATCATGCGCGAGGTCGAGAACAGCCTGCGCCGCTTGGATACCGACCGCATCGACCTCTACCAGATCCACCGGCCCGATCCCGCCACGGACATCACCGAGACGCTCGGAGCGCTCACCGACCTCATCCGGCAGGGGAAGGTGCGCTACATCGGCTCCTCGACGTTCGCCGGCTGGCAGATCGTCGAGTCGCAGTGGGTCTCGGATCGCCGGAACCTGGAGCGGTTCGCCTGCGAGCAGCCGCCGTACTCGATCTTCGCCCGCCACGCCGAGGAACAGGTGTTCCCGGTCACGCAGCGGCACGGCATGGGCGCGATCGTGTGGAGCCCGCTGGCCGGTGGCTGGCTCACCGGCAAGTACCGCCGCGGGGAGGAGCCGCCCGAGGACTCGCGCGTGAAGCGCATCCGGAACTTCAACCCGCGCGTCGCCGATCGCTTCGACTTCGACCGTCCGGGGAATCTCCGCAAGCTCGAGCTGGTCGAGGAGCTCGCGGTCGTGGCCGAGAAGGCCGGCGCCTCGCTGGCGCATATGGCGATCGCGTTCGCCGTCGCCCATCCGGCGGTGACGAGCGCCATCATCGGGCCGCGGACGATGGAGCAACTCGAGGATTCGCTCGCCGGCGCGGATCTTCGGCTGGATGACGAAACCCTCGACGCGATCGATCAGATCGTTCCGCCTGGGACCGTTCTCGAAGGATCCGACCGCGGGTGGGACCCTCCCTGGATGGCTCCCGAGGCGCGCAGGCGTTAACGCTCCGCGTTCTTCGATCCGCTCCTTGTGCTCGGACTAGTCCGTCGCGACTACGAAAACCATCCTTCGTCGTCATTGTCCGCTTGAGCCCGTGAAGGCACTCTTGTGCCTCAACGGACGGATCGACTGGGGAGGGGGCGGAACGGTGAGCGCGAAAGTGGCGAACCTCCGTTCCGCCCCCCGATCCCGAAGCGGCCGCGCCGCGGCGACCCGCCGGTTGGCGTGGGCTCAGCAGCAACTCAAGGGCGTGCTCAGCGGCTCGAGGCGGCGAGGATCGCGGTGACCTCGATCTCGACGAGGATCGCCGGGTCGAGGAAACCGCTCACGGAGCACGTCGTGTTCGCCGGTCTGATCTCGGAGAAGACCTCGCCGTGCGCGCGGCCCGCCTCTTCCCACCGCGAGGCATCGGCCAGCAGGATCCGGGTGCGAACGACGTCGGCGTACGAGCCGCCCAGCGCGTCCAGCGCGTCGCCGATGATGCGGAGCGCTTCTCGGGTCTGTCCGTAGACGTCGCCGGGCGCGAGGATCGCCCCATCCGGTCCGGCTGCCGCGGTGCCGCTGACTTCGATGTGGTTGCCGATGCGGACCGCTCGGGAGTAGCCGACGATCGCTTCCCACGGCCGGTTCGCTCCGACGTTTCGCCGCTCCATCACGCCCTCCCTCCCGTTGCCGTCGTCGCCCACCCTTAGCATGCCTTCGATGTCTCGTGCGAAGGCTTTCGCGTTCGCGGTACTGCTGACGGCGACCGGCTGCGCCGGGAGCCGCTTGGTGCCGGAGATCGTCGACGCGCCCGGGATGCGCACCCTGCCAGCCGTCGGCGAGCGGAACGTCGACGGCGACACCGCCTGGTTCACGCTCACCGACGGCTCGCGGGAGAAGGTGCGGTTCATCGGCGTGGACACGCCCGAGAGCACCACCCAGCACGAGCCGTTCGGCAAGGAAGCGGCCGGGTACACCGCATCGATCCTGACCGTCGGCCGGGGCGTGGATCTCGAGATCGACCTGGACGAGCGGGACCGTTACGGGCGGCTGCTCGCCTACGTGTGGATCTCACCGCCGGCGACCGGCGACGCGGCCGAGGCTCGCGCGAAGATGCTCAACGCGATGCTGGTCGAGCAGGGCTACGCGATGGTCCTCACGATCCCGCCGAATATCGCCTACGTCGACCTGTTCGTGGCGCTCCAGCTCGAAGCGCGGAACGCGGCGCGCGGACTCTGGGCGGTCGGGTCCTAGACGATCACGAGGCCGCCGTTGGGCGACACCCACTGCCCGGTCACGAACGAAGAGTCGTCGCTCGCGAGGAACAGCGCCACCGACGCAACCTCTTCGGCGGTCCCGATACGGCCGAGCGGCGTCTGGCCGATGGCCATCTGCTGGACGAACGGCGAAAGCAGCTGTGTCATCGGCGTGTCGATCCATCCCGGACAGATCGCGTTCACGCGGATGCCGCGCGACCCGAGCTCTTGCGCCAGCGACTTCGTCAACGCGAGGATCCCGCCCTTCGCCGCGGCGTAATGCGGGACGGCCGAGCTTCCGACGAGCCCGAGGATGCTCGACATGTTCACGATGGTGGACCCTTCGCCCATGAGCTTCACGGCTTCGCGCGTGCAGTGGAACGTGCCGAACAGGTGGACGCGGAGCATCCGATCCCAGTCGTCGTCGCTCATGTTCTCGATGACCTCGAGCTGGGTCTGGATCGGCTTGCCGCTCATGATCTCGGAGACGCGCGCCTCGAACCGCGCGTTGAGCTCTTCGCGGTCCTGGCCGGCCGTCTCTGCGATGCCGGCGTTGTTCACCAGGATGTCGAGGCCGCCGAGGTTGGTGCGGATCACCTCGAACATCGCGCGAACGGCGTCGGGATCCGAGACGTCGGCCCGGACGACCAAACCGTCGATCTCGTCGGCCGTCGCGTGCGCCGATTTCGCGTCGACGTCGTTGACCGCGACCCGGGCGCCCTCTTCGGCGAACCGTTTCGCGATGGCGCGTCCGATCCCCGAGCCGGAGCCGGTGACGAGTGCCCGTCGGTCTTTGAGCTTCATCGACATCTCCTCCCGGAGCTGCGCGTGCGATGTGTCGCCCGTACTAGAGTCGAGCTTCCCGGTTCGAGGCAATTTTGACTAAGGGAGCCCCCGTGGAGCTAGCCGAAGCGATGATGACACAGCGCGCCGTTCGCCGGGTGAAAACGGACCCGGTGGATGACGACGTGCTGAAGAAGATCTTGGGACTCGCGATCAAGGCGCCGAGCGGGAGTAACCAGCAGGGCTGGGAGTGGATCGTCGTTCGCGACCCGAAGGTGAAGCGCGCGCTTGGCAAGCAGTACCGCGCGGCCTGGCGCCCGTACAGCTCGCTCGGCCGGCGCGTGAAGCGCGACGACGCCAAGACGATCCGCATCATCGACGCGGTCCAGTGGCAGGTCGATCATTTCGCGGAGATCCCCGTGGTCGTCGTCGCTTGCCTCCGTGGAGCGCTCATCCCGAAGGCGCCGTGGATCTACCGGTCGTCGCGGTACGGTTCCATATACCCGGCGGTGCAGAACCTCCTGCTCGCCGCCCGCGCCGAGGGGATCGGAGCCGCGCTGACGACGCTGCCGCTGTGGAACCGCATCGCGGCTCGGCGGATCCTCGGACTGCCGCTCAGCGTCGAGCCGATCGCGGTGATCCCGCTCGGCTGGCCGCTCGGTCGGTACGGTCCGACCACGCGTCGCCCGGTCGAGGAGGTCACAAGCGTCGACCGCTACGGGAATCGGGCCTGGCTCAGCGGCTGACGGCTGGATCGTCTCCATCGCGGGAGTTGACGGACGCTTGTCGTGTAGTAGTCTTACTTGTAAGACTCTTACCGAGGAAGAAGAAGTGAGGAGAACGATCATGCGCGTGACGTCCAAGGGCCAGGTGACGATCCCACTCGAGATCCGGGAGAAGTTCGGCTTGCTGCCGGACACCGAGATCGAGTTCATCGTCGAAGGCAGGACGGTCCGGATCGCCCGTCGCGACGGTGAACCCGGCCGGGGCCGCGGAGCGAAGATCGTAGGGCGGCTCCGAGGAACGGGATCCGTTCGCATGCGAACCGATGAGATCCTGGCGCTGACCCGAAAACCGTGACCGTTCTGGTCGACAGCAACGTCCTTCTCGACGTCGCAACGGAGGACGCGAGATGGGGCGAGTGGTCGTCGAGCGCCCTTGCGAACGTGGCGGACACGGAGCCTCTGGCCATCAACCCCCTCATCTATGCCGAGGTTTCGATCCGCTACGAGACGATCGAAGAGCTGGAAGAGGTCCTCCCTGCGGAGGCGTTCCGCCGCGAGGCCCTGCCCTACGAGGCCGGCTTTCTCGCCGGAAAGGCATTCCTGGCCTACCGCCGGCGCGGCGGGCGTCGGTCCAGTCCGCTTCCCGACTTCTACATCGGCGCCCACGCGGCCGTCGCCGGATACCGCCTCCTGACCCGGGACGCCTCACGCTACCGAACCTACTACCCGAGCCTGGACCTGATCGACCCGTCCTGAGCGGCGCTGATCCCTCGACCGGATCGTTAGGCCGAATCACGCCGATGTAATCGTCTCACCCCCCTCGTATCCTTCCGGGCGTGGAGAAGAGGTTTACTAGGGCGATGAGCGACGTGCTCGAGCGCGACGACGGACGGCTTCTGCTGTCCGGCCCGCCGGGCACGGGCAAGACGCGCGCTCTGGTCGAGCGCTTCGCTCGGCTGATCGAGGGCGGTGCCGATCCCGAGCGCGTCCTGCTCCTGGTGCTCAATCGCCGGGCCGCGCGGGAGGCGCGTGAGCATCTGCTCCGGCGCTTGCGCCGCTCGCTGCCGACGCTGCACGTCCACACCGCCCACTCGTTCGCCTACAGCGTCCTCGGGCGCCGTTTCGCGGAGCTCGGCTACCCCGAGCCGCCGCAGGTGCTCTCCGCCGCCGAGCAATACGCGACGGTCCGAGAGCTGCTCCTGCACGAGCGCCTCGAGGACTGGCCGACCTTCGAGCATCTGCTCACCGTGCGCGGCTTCGCACGCGAGGTCGCCGACTTCGTACTTCGCGCTCAGGAGCGACTGCACGACCCGGCCTCGCTTGGGGAGGAGCTCGGCCGAGCCGGACGCCGGGAGGTGCGGGAGGTCGTCGGGTTCTTCACGCGGTATCTCGACGTGATGACCGCGTCGAACCGCGTGGACTTCGCGGGGCTGCTGCACCAGTCGGTCGCCCTGCTGCAACGCGGGCTCGGTGAGGAGGAGGCGGTCGACCACCTCCTCGTCGACGACTACCAGGACGTCACGCCGGCCGCCGAGGCCATCATCCATGCGCTGGCGCAAGGCGCTCGCTCCACCGTGATCGCGGCCGACGGCGGCGGTCACGTGTTCGCGTATCGGGGCGGCTCGCTCGAGCCGCTACGCCGCATCGACGAGCTGCTCGCGCCGAAGCTCGTCGCCCTCGATCCGTCGAACGGCCGGCTGCACGCCGCGGGGCTCGCCGTTCTCGACGATCCCGACGCCGCCGCCGCGCCGGCCACGGTCGCCGGGATCGAGGCGCGGTGTTACGTCCACCCCGGCGAAGAGGCCGACGCGATCGCGCACGAACTGCTCCGCGCACGGGTCGACGACGACGTCGCCTGGGAGCGCATGGCCGTCGTGGTGAGGCGCTACGGCGAGTATCTGACCGCGCTCCGGCATGCGCTGTCGCGGCACGGGGTCCCGCACGTCGTCCTCGGCGAAGCGTCGGCCGTCGCCGCCGAACCGGCCAACCGACCGGTCATCACGCTCCTCCGGTACGCGCTCCGGCCGGAACGGCGCGAGGATCTGCTCGAGCCGGTGCTGTCCTCGGCGGCCGGCGGCCTCGACCCGCACGGGCTCCGCCGCCTCCGAAGGGAGGCGCGCCGCCGCGAGACCTCCTTGAAAGGATTGGTTCACGGAGACCCCGACCTCGGCTCGCTGCCGGAAGACCTTCGCGTGGTAGTCGAGCGCTTCCGTGCACTCGTCGAAGGTGTCGAGGAACGCGCGACCCACCCGCCGGACGATGTCTTCTTCTGGCTCTGGTCCAACCTTCCGTACACGCACGCGCTCGTGGAGAGCGGCTCCCATCGCGATCTCGACGCGCTCGCCGCGCTCGGCGACATCATCTCCCGGTTCACCGAACGGCGCGGTGAGGGCGCGAGCATCGCCGACTACCTCGAGACGCTCGAGGCCGCGGAGTTCGGGCCGGATCCGTGGGTGTTGCCTGAGGAGCGGAACCCGCACGCGGTGCAGGTCGTGTCGGCGCACCGCGCGCACGGCCTGGAGTTCGATCTCGTCTGCGTCGCGGGATGTGTCGAAGGCGAGTTCCCGGCGCCGCGCCGGGCCGCCGCGCTGCTGGACCTCGATCAGATCCTGACGCCGCGTGCGCCGGGCGAGCGGTTGACCGACTCGCTGGCCGAGGAGCGGCGCCTCTTCCGCCTGGCGGTGAGCCGTTCGCGCGGACGCACGATCCTGTTCGCGAGCGAGTCGCCGAGCGGGACGAACCCTCGCACGCCGAGCCGGTACGCGAAGCGGCTGTCGCTCGAGTGGGATCGCGACGGGGACCCCACCCGGCATTCGTCGTCGCTCCGTTCGCTCGAGGCCGATCTGCGTCGAACCGTCGCGTCGGCCGAAGCGCCGCCGGCCGAGCGGCTCGCCGCGCTCGCGGCGGTGCCGCGGACCGGCGCCGATCCGCGGGTCTGGTGGGGGAGCCGCGACTGGACCGACCCCGGCGTCGCGCTCTACGGAGAGGCGATCCGCACCTCGTACTCGCGGCTGTCCAACATGGAGGACTGCGCGCTGAAGTACCTTTACGAGGTCGAGATGGGCCTCGATCCCGAGCAGTCCTACCAGATGTGGCTGGGCTCGGTGATCCACGAGATCATCGACAAGGTTCAGCGCAGCGAGGTTCCGCGCGAGAAGGAGCCGGTGCTCGCGCTTCTCGCGGAGATGTGGGACCCGGATCGGTTCCCGAACGCCGCCGTCGAGCACCGCCGTCGTCTCGACGCCGAGGAGATGCTCCGCCGCTGGATGACCGGCGAGCAGGCGACGGTCGAGCACTCAGAAGTGTCGTTCGAATATCCGCTCGGAGACGCGGTCATCCGCGGAAAGATCGACGCCATCTTCCGCAACCAGAACCGCAAGCTCCGGCTCGTCGATTACAAGACCGGCCGCTGGGCGCCCACCAAGGAAGAGACCGAAACGAACCTGCAACTCGGCGCCTACTTCCTGGCGATGCTGCGCGACCCCGAGCTGGCGAAGCTCGGCAGGACGGGCTTCCTGCAGCTTTCGTACCTCGGCGCGATGCGCGGCGACGACGGTTTCGCCCGCGTCGTGTTCACCCCGGGCGAGGGATACGAACAGTGGGCCGAACAGACCATCACCGAGCTCGTCGGACGGATCCGCGCCGAGTCGTTCGCGCCGAACCCGGCGGCCGATTGTCGGTGGTGCGACTTCAAGCCGATCTGCCCACTGTGGCCCGAGGGCCGCGAGGCGGTGCGATGACCCCCGCCGAGCCGGTCCGTCCGGACGAGCTTCCGTACGAGGGCGCGCCGTCCGAGATCCTCGCCGCGATGGGCAAGGACGGTCGCCCGCCGACCGTCCAGCAATGGAGCGCGATCTCGCACGACCTCACGCCGTGCGCGGTGGTCGCCGGTGCCGGCTCGGGCAAGACCGCGGTCATGGCCGCGCGTGTCGTCTATCTGACGCTGAACAAGATGGCGCGCCCGTCGGAGATCCTGTGCCTGACGTTCACGAATAAAGCCGCCGAGGAACTCGCCGATCGCGTACGCGAGGCGACCGCGCCGCTCGGGCTCCCCGAGGGCGAGGAAGCCACCGTGATGACCTACCACGCGTTCGCCGCGCGTCTGCTCGACGACTACGGGCTGCGGATGGGCGTCGAGGCCGGGCCGATGCTGCTGACCGCCGCGCACAAGTGGCAGCTCGCGTCGACCTTGTTCACCGACCGGACATTCGATCACCTCGAGGTGCGCACCGTCCCGTACACCGTGCGCCTGATGCTGCAGCTCGCCGACCACTGCGCGAACCACCTCGTCGACCCGCTGGAGCTCGCCGCCGCGAGCGAGGAGTGGGCCGGACGGCAAGAGATCAAGAAAGCCTGGGACCGCGACGCGCGCGAATGCGGGTTCCGGCGGGCCGAGCTGGCGCGACTCGTCGACGCGTACTCCAAGCGCAAAGCCGAGCTCGGCGTCATCGACTACGGCGATCAGATCGCGAAGGCCGTCGAGTTGATCCGCAACTACCCCGCCGTGGTCGCCGACTTCCGCGCCCGCTATCCGGTCGTGCTGCTCGACGAGTACCAGGACACCAACTTCGCGCAGGCGGTGTTGATCTCGGAGCTGTTCGGCGCCGGCTATCCGATGATGTGCGTCGGGGATCCCGACCAGAACATCTACGCCTGGCGCGGCGCTTCGCTCCGCAACATCCTGCGGTTCGCCGACGAGTTCACCGGCGACTCGCGGCCGCTGTACGTCAACTTCCGCTCCGGCTCGCGGATCCTCGAGGTCGCGAACCGCGTGATCTCCGAGGTTCCCGAGGAACGCCGCGCCAAGGACAAGCAGCTCCGGCCGCATCCCTCGCGCGGCGAGGGGCGCGTGCTCGCGTTCGTCGGGCTCGACGAGCGGCATGAGGGGCGGAAGATCGCCGGGATCATCAAAGAAGAGCGCGCCGCCGGCCGTTCGTACGGTGAGATCGCGGTGCTGTGCCGCAAGAAGCGGCTGTTCGGACCGATCGCCGAGGTGTTGCGGGAAGAAGGCATCCCGGTCGAGGTCGTCGACCTCGGCGGGCTGCTGCAGCTCCCGGAGGTCGTTGACGTTGTCTCCTGGCTGCGCCTGCTCGAGGATCCGGGCCGCAACATCGCGCTTGCCCGCGTGCTGCAGGGGCCTCAGTGGCGGATCGGCTACCGCGACCTGGTGGCGCTCGCGCGGTGGAGCGCCCGGCGCAACCGCCTGCTGAAGGAGGACCTCAAAGAGGCCGAGCACCCGGGCGACGTCGCGTTCGCGCTCGCCGAGGCGCTCGACAACCTCGACGACGAAGAGATGACCGGCCTGTCGGACGAAGCGCGCGTGCGCCTGCGCGAGTTCAACCTGTTCTTCGGATCGTTGCGGGACGCCGCCGCCGGGAGCCCGCTGGACGAGCTGGTCGCCGTCGTGATCGAGCGAACCGGCCTGATGCGCGAGCTCGAGGCGTCGTCGTCGCCGGTCGCGGTTGGGGCGCGGCGCAACCTCCTGAACTTCGTCGGCTCGGTCTCGTCGTTCGCGCCGGTCGAGGGCGACGCGACGCTCTCGACGCTGATGTCCTACCTGGACGCCGCCGCCGCAGCCGAAGAGGACTTCGAGCAGGTGCAGCTCTCCGACGCCGAGACCGTGAAGCTGCTGACGATCCACAAGGCGAAGGGCCTCGAATGGGACGTCGTGTTCGTGCCGGGCCTGGCGGAGGGCAGACGCTCCGCGATCTTCCCCGATGTGTCGCGCCAGCCCAACCCGGTCACCCGACCGGAGACGCTGCCGTTCGACTTCCGCGGCGATCGCGAGGTGCTGCCGCAGTACGACGGGAACATCAAGAAGTTCCGCGAGACGCTGAAGGAGCGCGGGCTCGAGGAGGAGCGGCGCCTCTGCTACGTCGCGCTGACGCGCGCGCGCGAGGTGCTCGTGTGCTCGGCGGCCTACTGGTACGAAGGCCCGCAGGACCCCTTCGTGCCGAGCGTGTTCTTCAACGAGATCGTCTCGCACGAAGCCTGCGAGGAGCTCGGCCCGCGACCGGAATGCCCCGAGCCCAACCCCCTGATCGAGTTCCGGGCAGAGCGCGCCAAGGTCTGGCCCCCGGAAGCGCGAGCCGACGACGCCGGCGGCCCGTTCCCGGAGGGGTGGCACGCGGCCGCGGTCGCGGCGATGGAGGAGCCGGCCGCGCCGGGCTGGTTGTCGGACGAAGAGCGGGCTCTGTTCGACTCGCACCTCGGATCGCACCTGGAGCGGATCGACCTGATCTCGAGCCGGGCCTCCACCGACCCGCGACCGTCCCCGCCGACAACGCTCTCGGTCTCGGCGCTATTGGAGTACGAGCGCTGCCCGAAGCTCTTTTATTGGGAGTACGTCCGGCCGCTGCCCCGCCGGCCGAGCGGAGCCGCGCGCATCGGCACCGAGATCCATCGCTGGATCGAGCAGCAGAGTCAGGGGCAGGCCGCCCTCTTCGATCCGGAGGATCTGCCGGACCTCGCACCCGAGGAGCGTGGGGAGGAGCCTGGGACGTTGGCGCGCCTCCGGGACGCGTGGAGCGCCAGCCGCTTCGCGGGCGTGACTCCGTGGGCGACCGAGCGGCCGTTCCTGCTCGCGGTGGACGGCTTCGTTATCGGCGGACGGATCGACGCGATCTTCGGGGAGCGCGACGGCGCGTGGGAGATCGTCGACTACAAGACCGGCCGCGTTCCGGCGGAAGGGGATCAGGTGGCCGGGCTACAGCTGGACGTGTACGCGCTCGCCGCGCACGAGGTGTGGGGCAAGAAGCCCGAGGATCTGACGCTGACCTACTATTACGTCTCGGAAGGGAAAGAAGTGTCGCGCGCCGCCGGGGACATGGACGCGATCCGGGCCCGCATACTCGCATCCTTCCGAGCGATCGCTGAAAGTGAGTACGAGCCTGAGCCGAGCGCCGCATGCCACTGGTGCGCGTTCCTGCCGTTCTGCGAGCCTGGCCGCGGGTTCGTCGCCGCCGAGGAGAGCTAGCTCTCGCGGGTGCCGGCCCTCAGCCGTTCGAGCGCTGCCTCCGCATAGTCCAGTGGTTCGTCGGGTATCTCTCCGCGCTTCGCTGCGGACAGGTACGTGCAGGAGAGAACCAACGCCATGTGCGAGAAGGCTTGCGGGAAGTTGCCGAGCGGCTCGCCGGTCGCCGGGTCGGCCTCCTCTGCCAGCAGTCCGACGTCGTTCGCCAGTCCGACGAGCTTGTCGAGGAGCTCCTCCGCTTCCTCGATCCGGCCGGCGTGCGTGAGGCAATCGACCAGCCAGAAGCTGCACAGGAGGAACGCCCCCTCGTCGCCGGTGAGGCCGTCGGGCGACAGGTACCGGTACACGAACCCGTCGCGCGAGATCGACCGCATCACTGCGTCGATCGTGCCGATCGAGAGCGGGTCGCTTGATGCGATCAGCCCGCTCGACGGGACGAGCAGCGTGGAGGCGTCGGGGACGGGATTGCCGACCGCCTGATGGAACCAGCCGTCGGGCGCGGCCTGCTCGAGGAGGTAGTCCTTGATCGCGTCGCGCTGCGCCTCCCATTCGTCCACCGCGCCCGGCAGGTTGAACGCCCGTGCGATCCGCACCGCACGATCCAGGGCTATCCAGCAGTTGAGCTTCGAGTGGACGAAGTGGCGCGGCGGGTCGCGGATCTCCCAGATGCCCTGATCGGGGTGTTGCCATCGCTCGCACGCGATGTCTGCGAGCCCGGCAAGGAACGTCCAGTTGCTCTCGGTCAGCTCCCCGCCGGCCTTCCCGTACAGATATGCGGCCTCGAGGATCTGCCCGTACGCGTCGAGCTGCAGCTGCTTCACGGCGCCGTTGCCGACCCGAACCGGCGCCGAGTCGCGGTGGCCGGCGAGATGCTCGAGCTCACGCTCGGGGAGCGAGCGCTCGCCGCCGACGCCGTACATGATCTGGAGGTCCTCGGGCCGGCCGGCGCCGGTGCGCTCGAGCCACGCCTTGAACTGGTCGGCCTCGCGCGTGAAGCCCAGCGCGAACAGGGACGTGAGTGTCAGCGTGGCGTCGCGTATCCAGGTGTAGCGGTAGTCCCAGTTCCGTCCGCCGCCGATCGACTCCGGCAGCGAGGTGGTCGGCGCGGCGACGATCGCGCCGCTCGGCGCGTAGGTCAGCGCCTTCAGCGCGAGCGCGCTGCGGTGCACGGCCGCCTCGTGGATGCCTTCGTAGGTGCATCCGGCCAGCCAGCTGCGCCAGAAGTCTTCGGTCGCGGCGAGCCGCCGCGCGCCCTCGACCCGGTAACGGAGCGCGTTGCCGTGCTGGCGCTTCGGCTGATACGAGACGCGCCATACCGCGTCGATCCAGGCTTCCTCGCCGGCGCGGAGCGGCCACGTCGCTTCGACGGCGTCCTTGGTGGCTTCGATGGGGTGCGTCGACTGGACGTAGAGCGCATCGGCGCCGCCGACGATCTCGACCGCGTGATCGCCGGCTTGGCGGAAGCGTGGGCAGCACGAGGCGTACTCGAAACGTGGGTCGATCCGCACTGCGACGTCGACCGAACCCGCGACGCAACGCGCTCGGCGCATGATCGCGTGGTGGGGGATCATCCCGACCGGGTGCTCGTCGTCGGTGCGCTCGACCGGCATGCAGTCCGTCAGCTCGAACACGCCGCCCTCGCACACGAAGGTCGTCACGAGCACGTTGGTGCCGTCGATGTAGGCGCGACGGACCTCGCGGACGCCCTCGGGCGTGATCGCGAACGATCCGCCTTGGGCGGCGTCGAGGATCTTCGAGAACGCGGCGGGGGAGTCAAACCGCGGGAAGCACGCCCAGTCGATCGATCCGTCGCGGCCGACCAGCGCGGCCGAGTGACAGTCACCGATGAGCGCGTAGTCCCCGATGCGATTCACGAGGCCAAGGATACGGCTCGCGTCCAGGGGTGTCAGACGCGTCTGACGCTCCTCCGGGGAGTGACTGTCATGTCTGTCATGTCTGTCCCTCCGGGAGCGAGGGCTCCACCCGGAACACCGGATGCCGAGCCGCCTCGGCTGAGCGTGACCCGACCGGCCGCGCGTGCGTTGTGGACCCATCCCACGATCCCGTAGGCGCCACCAGCCATCGGGATCCGTCGCGCTTCACGATGCTCACCGGCGTAGTCCAGGCCACGGCGAGCTAGGACGCGCGGACGCTCGCGATCGACGGCAGTCGCTGGGCGACCGCTTTCCACGATGCTCCGGCGTCGGCCGACCCGTACACGGTCCCTGCCTTGTCGCCGAAGTACAGGCCGAGCGGATCCCGGCCGTCGTGACAGAACGCCTGCCGGAGGATCGTGAGGTAGGTGTTCTTCTGCGGCAGCCCCTTCGTCCGCGCCTTCCAGGTCGAGCCCTCGTCGCGGGTCTCGAACACGCGGAGCTTGCCGTCGGGCGTGACTCGGTCGACGTCGGCGGTGAGCGGGATCACGAACGCGCGCGCCGGATCCGCCGGGTCGATCACCATCGGGAACCCGAAGTCGGATGGGAGCCCGCCCTCCGACCCCACGTCGTTCCACGACTCGCCGGCGTCGTCGGATCGGTACACGCCGCCGTGGAACTGCATCCACAGCCGCTCGGGCTGTAGCGGCGCCCGGTACATGTTGTGCACGCACAGGTCCGCCGCGTCTTGAGGCGCGTCCTCGGGAAGGTATCGAGCGACGATCCCTTGAACGCCGCGACGCCAGCTGCTCCCGCCGTCATCCGTCAGCCAGACCCCGGCCGCCGAGATCCCGATCGCGACCTTGTCGGGCTCGCCGGGCCAAGGGCAGATCGAGTGCAGGCACATCCCGCCGGCGCCGGGCTGCCAGTCCTTGCGGCTCGGATGATCCCACAGCGCCCGGTTCAGCTCCCAGGTCCGTCCGCCGTCGCCGCTGCGGAACAGGGCCGCCGGCGCGACGCCCGCCCAGACGACGCCTTCGCCTTCGCCGGGCACGATCACCCAGATCCGTTCGACCGCCTCACCGGTGTCGGCAGGGAACGCGGGACCGCCGGTCTGCTCCCATTCGCCTTCGACGTCCTTCGTCATCCACACGCGCGGACCGAAGTGCGCGTCCGTCACCGACGCGTAGTAGACGCCCGCGCGCGGATCCCTCGCCGCGTACTCGACGGTGACGCCGGGGAACTGGCGCGCAGCAACCTCCATCGGGCCGCCGCGCTTTCCGCGCAGCACGAACAAGCCCTTGCTGGTACCGACGAGAACCTCCGCCTGCTCAGCCATACGCCCCTCCCGAGATCGCGTGGAGGACGGTGATCTCGGTATCGCCCTCGATCGCCGCATCGAGCTCGACGCGCTCGCCGCCGACGAAGATGTTCACGTGCCGGCGCAACGCGCCGGTCTCGTCGAGCACCCAGCCGGCGATCCGCGGATACGCGGTCTCGAGCGAACGGATCGAGTCCAGCACGGTCGCCCCTTCGACGGGAACGGATCCGTTCCCGTCCGCCATCTCCTTCAAAGGGGACCGCAACACGACCACCGCCACACCGCAAAGTGTATGCTGCGCGCTCGTTCGGCACGAAGGCAGCTGGGAGGCTTCCATGGGGGCGACGAAGGTAGGGCCCGCGTCCGATCTGAAACCCGGCGCGGTGACCGGCGCCGGAAAGTGGGCGGTCGGAAACGCGAAGGGCGACGTGTTCGCGGTGACGCGCCGCTGTCGCCACCTCTACGCGGATCTCGCGAAGGGCTCGATCGATGCGCAGGGCTGCCTCGTTTGCCCGTGGCACGGCTCGCGTTACGACGTGAAGTCCGGACGGATGGTGCGGGGGCCGCAGGGTGTCTTCGCGAAGATCCCCGGCTTGGGCCGGGCTTTCATGGCGTTGACGAAAGTGCTGCCGCTGGGGCGCGGCAAGGTCGCCGACAAAGGCGGAACGCTCTACGTCGAGTGATCGGCTTGCAGCTCGAGGACGTGGAACAACGACGGTAGCGTCACATCCCGGCGGATACGGAGCCCGGCCCGCGCGAACAGCGACTCGAACTGCGCTTTCGACCGTTCCCGGCCGAGGCCCGACGTCACCAGCATCACCAGGTCGAACGACCTCGCGAACTGATCCGCCGAGGACGGCGCCGGGCCCAGCACGTTCTCGATGACCAGGATCCGCGCCCCGGGAGCCATCGCCTTCCGGCAGTTCGACAGGATCGTCACGCAGGACTCGTCGTCCCAGTCGTGGATGATGGCTTGCAGCATGTATGCGTCGCATCCTTCGGGAACCGAGTCGAAGAAGCTTCCGGCGACGATCTCCGCTCGATCGAGCAGGCCTTGCTCCGCGAGCGCCGGCCGCGCCTGCTCGACGACCTCGGGAAGATCGAACAGCACGCCGCGCATCGACGGGTGGCGTTCCAGCACCTCCGCGAGCATGCCGCCGGTCCCGCCGCCGACGTCGCACAAGCGTCGCACCCCCGAGAAGGCGTAGCCCTTCGCGAGGATCGGCCCGGCGATCCGCGAGGTGCCGGCCAGCGCACGGTTGAACGTCGCGCCGGCCTCCGGATTCTTCGAGCCCAGGTACTCCCAGAAGCCGGCGCCGAACGCCGGCACGGCGGCGCTTCCGCCGGTCTCGAGCGAGTGGCCGGCGTGGTTCCACATCTCCCAATGCCATTCGCTCGCGAAGAAGCGGGCCCATCCACGCATCGACTGCGGATGGTCCGAGCGAAGCGTGTCGGAGAACGGGTTGTTCGTGAACCGA
The DNA here is from genome assembly GCA_040905475.1 of Actinomycetota bacterium. Classification (NCBI taxonomy): domain Bacteria; kingdom Bacillati; phylum Actinomycetota; species Actinomycetota bacterium. The sequence continues at coordinate 12,286 of JBBDRM010000080.1, read as the reverse complement.
CCGTCGCGTTTCCGGCCGAGGAGCCCGCGCGAAACCATGAATGCCAGGGCCCTGTCGAGCGCGTCGGCGTCGACACCGGCCTCACCGGCGAGGTCCCCGGCCGTGCGCGGCCCGCCGGCGAGGCGATCGGGGATCGCGAGCTCGGCGATGAGCGAGATCATCTTCGCTTCGACCATCCCGTTCATGCGTTCCATGACCAGTAGCGGCGGCGGAACCATGCGGCCGTGCAGCCGTCCCAGCGCGTTCCGGAACCTCACCGCCGGCCGGACGAGCCAGACCGGGGGGATCCAGAGCCGCTTCGCGCGGGGAGGCATCGCCGCGGAAGTCTACGCACGTCGCGCCCCATCACCGCGAAAGGGATGTTCCGGGCTGGGACTTCCAAAGCGTGGCGCGCCACCGTACGATGAGCGTCGTCCGGTGATGAGTGGCGCGATCAGCGCCCGGCCGGAGCGCCGGTCCTCCGCCATGTGTGCGGCCGTACCCGAGCCGACCGTGGAGGGGAGTTGCTGTGGCCATCAACCCGTCGGGGGCGCGCATCCTGATCGTCGACGATCAGGAGATCCATATCCGGCTCCTCCGCTACATCCTCACCGACGCCGGGTTCACGAACATCACCGGCTACACCGACCCGCGCGAGGCGCTCGCGGCCTTCGAGCGGGTGTCGCCGGACATCGTCCTGCTCGACCTCATGATGTTCCCGATCGACGGGTTCACCGTGATGCGGAAGATGCACGACATGATGGAAGAAGACGACGTGGTGCCGATCGTTTTCCTCACCGCCGACGTCAACCCCGAGCACCGGCACCGCGCGCTCGAGCTCGGCGCCAAGGACTTCCTCGAGAAGCCGTTCGATCACGACGAGGTCGTGCTCCGGATCCGCAACCTGCTCGAGACGAGGCTGCTCCACACGAAGCTGCGCGATCTCGCGGCCGGACGGCGTCCAGCGGAGCAACCGTCCGAGGCGGCGAACGCCTAGAGCGCTTCGCGTTCCAGGGGCGTCTTCGCCGGGCCCTGCACCACGTCGCCCTCTTTCGAGAAGCGCGACCCGTGGCAGGGGCAATCCCAGGTGACTGCCGTTGCGTTCCAGTCGACCGTGCACCCGAGATGGGTGCAGCGCGGAGACAGCGCGACGGTGTTCCCGTCCTCGCCCTTGTAGACGGCGAGCTTGCGCCCGTCGACGTCGACGAGCCCGCCCGTCCCCGGCGCGAGGTCTTCCACGGTGCGGTCGACGGTCTTGGCGATCAAGACGTCGGTCGGTGCGGAATGGATCACCTTCGTCGGCACGGAGCCCAGCAGGTGGCGGCGCACTCCGGTCATGCCGCGGTTGCCGACCACGATCAGGTCGCAGCCTTCCTTCTCGGCGGTCTCGCGGATCGCGTCGGCCGGATCGCCGTCGACGAGCTGTGTATCGACCTTCAGCGTCCGATGCTTCGCTTTCGCCGCTTGCTCGAGAACGATCGCGCCGATGATCCGGTCGCCGGCCGCGTACAACAGGGTCACTCCGAGCATGAAGGTCATGCCGAGATCGAACGCCTTCCGGATGGCCTCGGTCGCCGTCGCGGAGCCGTCGGTGCCGACGAGGATGCGATGGTAGAGCTGCTGCCCTTCTTCCGATTTCAGGTCGGTCGTGTACACGATGAGCACGTCGCACGGCGCCGCACTCGCCACACGCTCGGGGATCGGCCCGATCCGGAACCGCTTCGCTTTGCCGACGCCGATGTTGCCGATCACGATGAGATCGGCGTCCCGCTCCGCGGCGATGTCGAGCAGGACCTTGTCGGGGTGGCCCTCACGGAACATCGTCTCGCCCTGGACGCCCCACGCCTCGAGCGCGTACGCAGCGTCGGTCAGGATCTCCTTCGCGCGGTAGTCGTGCAGGCCGACCGGCGCCGTCGCGCACACGACGAGCAGCTTGCCCTCCACCTGCTTCGCGAGCCGCGCGGCCTTCTCCATGGCGAGCATGGACGTTTCGGAGCCGTCCGTGCCTACGACGATCGTGCGGTATCCCATGGCTCATCCCACCTCGAGCGATCCGGTCATCGTCGTCGCATGCACGTCGCAGCGGAAGAAGTAGGTACCGGCTTCGAGCGTCGGCACCGCGTAGTTGCGGGTTGCCGGCCCGGCGAACGTCGCCCCGACGAACAGCGACCGCGACGCCGAAGAGTCGCTGAAGATCGCGACGTTGTGCGGGATCCCCGAGTCCTCGTTCTCGAAGCGGAGCGAGAACGGTGTGCCGGCCGGAGCCGAGAGCGTCGCCGGCGAGAAGCGGCTGCTCACGGATGAAAGCGTGACGACCGGCCCGGTCCCGCTCGGCGCCGGCTCGGCGCCGGGCGCCATGCCGAGCGTCGGCTTCACGACCATCAGATACAGGAGCAACACGAGCCCGACGACCCCGATCCAGGTCACCGTCAACGGGCGCCGGTCCGACAGGACCTCGTCGTACTGCTCGGCGCTCACGGCCTGCGAGCCTTCGGCCATGGCACGTGAGATGAACCGGACCCGCTGGTAGTAGGGGCGCGCCATGAAGATCATCGCCAGCGTCACGACCAAAAGCGTCCCGATGGCCGCCCATATCCACCCGAACGACCACAAGTCGCCCACGAACGTCGCAACGACCCCGCCGACGAGCAGCACGGCCAGCGAGATGTAGAACGCCGGAACCGTTCTGGCCGAGAGCTCGAGCAACGCGGCGACCCGAGCGGGATCCCGCTCGGTCCGCAGACGCAGCGCGACGGCGACCGAAACGCCGTGCGCCGTGAGCAGCCCGAACACGCCCGCGAGATGAAGGAATACCCACCACTGGTACGCCACGGCGGCCATAATGCCGTACGCGAGCGTTCCGAGCCCACGTAGGTGGCCTGCCGGTCCATCCGGATGGAGGCATCCGTAGCCCAGGTATCCCGGCGACGGTAACCTTCGTGTCCGTGAACGAACCCATCATCAACCCCACCCCGTCGGAGCTCCCAGAAGGGACCGTCACGGTCCTTTTCTCCGACGTCGAGGGCTCGACCGATCTCCGCACGCGCGAAGGCGACGACGTCGCGCAAGAGGTCATGCGCACCCACGAGAAGATGCTTCGGGAGCAGATCGACCTCTTCGGCGGGCGCGAGGTCGTTTTCATGGGCGACGGGTTCATGGTCGCGTTCGGCTCGGCGCGCAAGGCGATCGAGTGCGCGATCGGGATCCAGCGATGTTTCGAGGTCCACAACTCGGCCGGGCCCAACCACATGATCAAGGTCCGTATCGGCCTGAACACCGGTGAGGTGCTCCGCGAGTCGGGCACGTTGTACGGCACCGCGGTCAACGCGGCGGCGCGCATCTCGGCGAAGGCGAAGGGCGGGCAGATCCTCGTCTCGCAAGTGACCAAAGACCTCACCTCCGGGGTGCGCGATTTCAGCTTCGTGGACCGCGGCCTGTTCAGCCTCAAGGGCTTCCCGACGCAATGGCGTGTGTTCGAAGTGGGGTGGCGTGCCGAAACCGCGACGGCCTCACCGGCCGTCGCTCCGGCGCCGACCGCGGAAGCCGATCGTGATGCACCACGCGGCGTCCTGGAAGAGACGTACGTGCGCCCCGACCACGCTCCGATCGTCGGGCGATCGTCGGAGCGCCTCACGATCGAGCAGGACCTCGAAGCGGTGACCCAAGGACAGATCCGGGTCTTCGCCGTCGAGGGCGAAGCCGGCATCGGGAAGACGCGGCTCATCGAGGATGCCCTCGAGGGCGCGCTCGCGCGGGGCTTCGGAACCGTGATCGTCGGCGGCGACGAGGAACTCCGCGGACCGTTCTTCATCTTGCGCACGCTGCTCACCTCGGTTTCGATCCAGACCCTCGCCGACCGGGCGATGGCCAGAGAGGTGCTCGAGCGCGCGCGCGACGTCGTGTCGGGACGCGGACAGGTGGAGACCGGACTTCAGCCGGCCGAGCAGATGCTCCGCGTGTACGACGTGGCCACGGTCGCGATCCGAACGATCGCCGAGTCGCAACCGATCGCGCTCTTCTTCGACGACCTCCAATGGGCCGACGAGGACAGCCTGAAACTCATCCGCTACATCGTCCGTACTTCGTCGAGCAGCCCGATCTTCATCATGCTGGCGCAACGTCCCGACTCCGGGCCCGGCGTGGGTGCGGCGACGACGCTCGTCGCCGACCTCGAACGGATGGGGCTCGCCCGCCGGACCAAGCTCGAGCGACTGACGCGTGCCGAAACCGCCGAGCTTCTCGGGCACTTGCTCGGCACGCCGGTCAGTCAGGAGGCTGCCGCCGCGCTGCACGCCCGCGGCGAGGGCGTGCCGTTCTTCATCGTCGAGTTCGCGCGCTCGTTCCGCGACGCGGGGTTGATGCAGGTCGTCGGCGGGCAACTGGAGCTGTCACAGGCCGCGCGATCCACGGTGGCGCCGAACGTCCAGATCCTGATCGAGCGGCGTCTCGCTCAGCTCGCACCCGAGGCCCGGCAGATCGTCTCGGACGCGGCCGTGATCGGTCGCCGGTTCCCGCTCTCCCAGCTTCGCGACGTCCTCGCGGCCTTCAACGCCGAGGAGCGCCCGAGCGTGATGCAGCTCGCCGACGCTCTCGAGCCTGCGATCGAGGCCAACCTGATCATCGAGCTGCCCGAAGGCTCGGCCAACGACTACGCCTTCACGCACGACGAGATCCGATCCGCCTTGATCGCCCAGGTGCCGCGCCAGCGCCGGCGCAAGATCCACGGTGCGCTGGCGCGCAAGCTGGAGACCGGGCTCGACGAAGGCGCGATCTGCATCGCCACCCTGGCGTTCCACTTCCTCGAGGCGGGCGAGCAGGATCAGGGCGTCCGCTACTCGATCCAGACCGCGCGCGACTCGTTGAAGACCTTCGCGCCCGAAGAGGCTCTTCGCGCCGCAGACCTCGCGCGCGGCGCGGCCCAGTCTCCGGAGGATCGCGCCGAGTTGCTCCGGCTCCGGGATGAGGCGCTGGAGGCGCTCGGGCGGGCCGAGGAGCGGATCGCAACGCTCGCCGAGATGTCTGCGCTCGCCCGCGCGCTCGGCGACGACGCGCTCGAGCTCGAGGCGACGCTCCGCCGCGCGAGCGCGACGCGCCAGACGGAGGACTACGAGCGCGCCGCCGAGATCGCGCTGGCCGCGAGGGCGACGGCGGTCGAGCGCGGGGACCTGCGGGCCGAGCTGCGCGCGTGCCTTGAGCTCGGGCAGGCGCAGCTGCAGCGCGCGATGGGCGAGTCGTTCAGTCCCGAAACGAGCTTGGTGGACGTCGACGCCGCCGGCGAGGCATACGACCGGGCGCTCGAGCTCGCCACGCAGCTCGGCGACGAGCCGATGTGGGCTGCGGTGCGGCGGGAGCAGGGCGTGATCCGGTTCGGACAGGGCCGCAAGTTCGTGCTCGAGATGCTCGAGCACAACCCCGATCTCTTCGCCGACCCCACGGGGGATCCTCGTGAGATCCCCGAGATCCGCGAAGGATTCGAAGAAACCCGGGCGATCTTGACCGAGGCGGTCGAGGCGTATGAGCGGCTGGGCGACCAGCGGGGGTTGATGTCGAGCCTGATCGCGCTGGCGTACGCCAACATCCTGGAAGAGACCCGGCACGGCCACGCCGGCCGCATCGAGCAGATCCGCCTGTTGCGGCGAAATCTGAAGCGGCTCACGAGCGAGAGCGAACGCGCTGAGAGCGACGCCTACATGCTCTTCTCGATCCAGGTGTACGCGCGCTCGCACGGTCCGCTCGACCTGGCGCTCATCCGCGGGACGGAGGCGTACGAAGCCGCTCGCGCGCTGGGGAACAGCGCTTTGGAGCTCTACGCGGCGGGCGGCGTCGCCCTCACCTACACGATGCTGGACCAGATACCGGAGGCGGACGCGTGGCTCGACAAGGCCGGAGCGGCGGCCCTTTCGAGGCTGGACGCCCTGCCCGACCGCCAGCTCGACACATGGCGCGGCATGGTGCGCGCTGCGGACGGCGACGCGGCGGGCATGCAGCGGCATCTCGAGCGGGCGTTGTCGTTGGCGACCGAACGCGGCTCGCCGGCGGGACGAACCGAGGTACTGGCGTCGCTCGCGGTCCATGGAGCGCGGCTGGGCGCCGATCAAGGAGATCCCGATCTGCTCGCGCGCGCCGAGGGCTGGGCACAGGAAACCCTGCGCATGGCGAAGGCGCTCCCCACTTCGGACGCGTGGTTCGAAGCGGAGGGCTACGCCGCCCTCGCTCAGATCGCCCTCGCTCGCGGAGATGCCGTGGCCGCCCTCGAGCAAGCGCTGGCTTCGATCGCGGAGTTCCGGCGGATCCGGCAGTTCTTCGCCTTCCTGCACACCGATCCGCGCCTGCTCGTCGCGCGAGCAACCAGCGATGTCGAGGACCCACACGTCGCCGAGTTCCGGATGCAGATGCGCGGCGACGTGGTCATGGCGCTGTTCCAGACGTCCGACGACTCGATCCGTGCCCGCTGGCTCAGCACCCCGTTGATGAGCGAGCTGATGACGCTGGTCGGTGGCGACGAAGCGGTTCGGATGCTGCCCTCCGGCGCGGCGGTTCCCGCCGGGCTGAGCCTCGACGAGGTCGAGATGCTGCGCCGCGTCATGGCGGGGCAGACGAACAAAGAGATCGCTCAGGCGGAAGGCAGGGACGAGCAGGAGGTCGCCGAGGAGGTCGCGCGCATCTTCGAGGCGATCGGCGCGACGACCCGCGGCCAAGCCGCGACCGCCGCTCTGCGAGAGGGGATCGTGTGACGCTGCGGGTCGTGGTCGACCGCCAGCGATGCATCGGCGCCGGGACCTGCATCTTCCTCGCCCCGACGGCCTTCCGGTGGCGCGAACGCGAGTTCCTGAAGGCCGACGTGCTCGATCCCGAGACCGTTGAGGAAGAGATCCTCCGTCACGCGGCCGCGTCGTGTCCGACCGGAGCGATCATCGTCGAGGATTCGGGCGACCCGGCCCCCTGGGCGATCAACCCCAGGCGCCGCTGACAGCGAGGCCCCCCGGTCGGTACCCTGTCCTGAGACGAACCTCGGCGAGGAGGACCATCGTGCGCACCTTCGACAAGCTCTTCATCGGCGGCAAGTGGGTCGACCCGGCCGGCACCGGAACCATCGACGTGATCTCGCCCCACACCGAGGAGGTCATGGCCCGCGTTCCCGACGGGACCGAGGCGGACATCGACCGGGCAGTCGCCGCCGCGCGCGAGGCCTTCGACCACGGACCTTGGCCGCGCATGACGCCGCAAGAGCGGTGTGCGATCGTCCAGCGCTTCACCGAGATCTACGCCTCGAAGATGGGCGAGCTGGCCGCGCTGATCACCGAGGAGATGGGCTCGCCGATCACCTTCTCCGAGCTCGCGCAGGCGCCGTCGCCGTGGATGATGCTGACCACGTTCCTCCGCATCGCGGAGACGTTCGACTGGGAAGAGACGCGCGTCGGGATGCTCGGCGAGCCGGTGATCGTCCGGCGTGAGCCGGTCGGCGTCGTCGGCGCCGTCGCGCCGTGGAACGTGCCGCAGTTCAACGTCATGAACAAGCTCGCGCCGGCGCTCGTCACCGGCTGCACGATCGTGATCAAGCCGGCGCCCGAGACGCCGATCGACATGAACGTCGTCGCCGATTGGCTCGTCGAGGCCGGCGTCCCCGAGGGCGTCGTCTCGATCGTACCCGGCGGCCCGGCGGTGGGGGAGTACCTGGTTCGTCACGCCGGCGTCGACAAGATCTCGTTCACCGGCTCGACGGCGGTCGGTCGCAAGATCGGCGCGATCTGCGGCGAGCAGCTGAAGCGGTTCTCGCTGGAGCTCGGCGGGAAGTCGGCGGCGATCATCCTCGACGACGCCGACCTCGGCGCGATGATGGAGGACCTCAAGTTCGCGTCGCTGATGAACAACGGGCAGGCATGCATCGCGCAGACGCGGCTGCTCGCCTCGAAGAGCCGCTACGACGAAGTCGTCGACGCGGTCGGTGGGATGATGTCCGCGCTCAACACCGGCGACCCGGCCGACCGTGCGACCGACATCGGGCCGCTCGTCGCGAAGCGCCAGCAGGAGCGGGTTGAGAAGTACATCGCGCTCGGCCAGGAAGAGGGCGCGCGCGTCGTCGTCGGCGGCAACGGCCGTCCGAGCGGGCTCGACAAGGGCTGGTACGTCCAGCCGACGCTGTTCGCCGGGGTCTCGAACGACATGCGGATCGCGCAGGAAGAGATCTTCGGGCCGGTGCTGGTCGTGATCCCCTACGAGGACGAAGAGGACGCGATCCGGATCGCCAACGACAGCGACTACGGGCTGGCCGGGTCCGTGTGGACGAAGGACTCCGACCACGCCATCGACATCGCGCGGCGGATCCGGACCGGCACGCTCGCGGTGAACCGCTACCTGATGGACTTCATCGCGCCGTTCGGCGGGTTCAAGAACTCGGGGATGGGCCGCGAGTTCGGCCGCGAGGGCCTCGAGGAGTACACCGAAGCGAAGTCGATCATTCCGGCGTTCTAGATCTGAGATTCGAGTAGCTTCTTCAGATTCTTGAGGTCGCGGCCGACGTTGCGCTTCACGCCTCTGGCGAGGAGCGGGCCGGCAAGCCAGTAGAAACCGCGGGGGTTGCCGGCGACGCGGGTGTAGGCGCGCGTGCCGTTGTCGCGGTCCTCGAACCCGTAGGTGACCTCCATCGGGAACGGGCCTTTGACCGTCTTGAGCACGATGCGCTTGCCGGGGACGTGCTCGACGACGTCCATCACGTACTCGATGCGCTTGCCGCGGAACGAGGCGATCCGCTCCACGCGGGTGCCCACGCCGGTGGGCGGGGGAGTGAGGCGCCGGGCGCTGGAGATACCGCCGATCCACCGCGGGTCGTTCTCCGCCTCCATCGCGAAGGCCGCCACCACGCCGGGCGGCCGGGCGATGTCGATGTGGACGATTACGTCGACCAATTCAGATCTCCTTGCCTTCGGGGCGAGGCTCCTATCCAGTTCTCGCTGCGATAGATGACAATGAGTGTCGATCTCTGCAGCAAGAACATATCGCAGGGTCGAGAGCTACAAGCGCAACGGCTTCGGGGCTCCGGCGATGACCGTCGGGTCTTCGCGCCAGCGTTCGGGCTGGACGTCGATGTACAGCTCGATCTCGTTGCCGTCGGGGTCGGCGATGTAGAGGCTGTGCGTCACGTGGTGGTCCGCACTGCCGAGCACCGGGACGCCTTCACGCTGCAAGGTCGCGTACGCCTCGCGGAGTTCGTCGTCGGTGGTGCCGACCTTCAGCCCGAAGTGGTACATGCCCACGCGCCGACCCGACGGGATCGGCGTCGCGTCGGGCCCGACCTCGATCAGCAACAGTTCGTGATGCGTCCGTCCCGAGGAGAACATCGCGCCGAACCCGCCCAGCTCGGTGACCTCGTTCCAGCCGAGCACGTCGCGGTAGAAGTGGCGTGACCGCTCGAGGTCGCGGACGTAGAGAACGATGTGGCCGAGCTCATTGACTTCCACGACGAACCTCCCGGACGGGTGCTGCCTGAACCAAGCCTAACGTCCTGGCCGTTACCCGTATTCCGCTCAGCCGAACCGAACGCGCAGGACCTTCTTGTCGAACTTTCCGACGCTCGTCTTCGGGACGGCCTCGATGACCTCGATGCGGTCGGGCAGCTGCCACTTCGCCCAGCCCCGGCCGGCAAGGTGGTCGCGCACCTCCTCGAGCGAGATCGTCTCACCGGGACGCGGCACGACGCAGGCCAGCGGGCGTTCCTGCCACTTCTCGTCGGGGATCGCGATCACGGCCGCCTCCAGTATCCCCGGCATCGCCATGATGTGGCCTTCCATGTCCACCGAGGAGATCCACTCGCCGCCCGACTTGATCAGGTCCTTGGTGCGGTCGGCGATCACGAAGTAGCCCTCCGCCGAGCGCACCGCGACGTCGCCGGTCCGGAACCATCCGTCCTCGGTGAACCGATCGGGGTCCTCGTTGTAGAGGTAGGAGTCGATCACCCACGGCCCGCGCACGAGCAGCTCGCCCATCGCCTCGCCGTCGGCCGGGACCTCGTTCCCCTCGTCGTCGCGGATCGAGATGTCGATCCCGGGGACCGGGATCCCCGCCTGCGTGCGGACCGCGTCGGTGAGCCTTCCCGCGGGCCAGTCGCGCATCTTCTCCTTCGGCCACGAGACCGACGCGAGCGGGTTCGTCTCGGTCATCCCCCACGCCTGGATGATGTTGATCCCGAACTCGCGCTCGTACCGTTCGATCAGCGCGCGCGGCGGCTGCGATCCACCGCACACCACGTGCTTCAGGCCCGGCATCTCTGTGACGCCGCGCTTGGAGAGCTCGTCGCCGACCGCGAGCCAGATCGTCGGAACACCGCCGGCGATCGTGACGCGCTCGCCGGCGAGCAGATCGACGATCGAGGCGGCGTCGAGGTGCCGCCCGGTGAAGACCTGCTTCGCGCCGGCCATGGTCGAGGCGTGCGGCATCCCCCAGGCGTTCGCGTGGAACATCGGGACGATCGGGAGCACGCACTCCTGTGGGCCGATCCCGACCCCGCCCGTCGACGCGGCCGCGAAGGAGTGCAGCACCGTCGAGCGGTGTGTGTACACGGCGCCCTTCGGCCGCCCGGTCGTGCCCGACGTGTAGCAGATTCCGAGCGGCGTCGATTCCGGGATGTCCTTCGGCGCGTACGAGTCGGACTCGTCGGCGATCAGGTCCTCGTAGGCGATCACATCGGGGAGCGTCGTCTCCGGCACGGTTCCGTCGAGCACGATGATGTGCTTGACCTTCGCGAGTCCGTCTCCGATCTTCTCGAGGATCGGAAGCATGTCGGGGTCGGCGAAGATCACGCGGTCGTCGGCGTGGCCGATGATGTACGCGAGGTCCTCGACGTGCAGGCGCAGGTTCAGCGTGTGCAGCACGCGCGCCGTGCACGGGACCGCGAAGTAGCACTCGAGGTGGCGGTAGGTGTTCCAGGCCAGCGTCGCGACCCGCTCGCCTTCTCCGATGTCGAGCTTGTCGAGCGCGTGCATCAGCTGCTGCGCGCGTTTCGCGAAATCGGCGTAGGTGTAGCGGTGGAGCTCGTCGGGGCCGGTCTTGGTCACGACCTCGGTGTCGGCGTAGTGGGTCGGCGCATGCGCGAACATCATCCAAGCGTTGAGCGGTGTCTCCATCATCGCCATCGTGGAACCCCCTCTACGAGCGTCCCCAGCGGACCATCGTCGCTCCCCACGTGTACCCGGTCCCGGCGGCGAGGAGCAAGATCAGGTCGCCGTCCGCGAGCCGGCCCTGGTCGCGCAGCATGCACAGCGACAGCAGCGGGTCGACCGCGCTCATGTGCCCGTGATGGTCGAGGTAGACCGACCGCTCGAAGGCGACGCCGAGCTCGGCGCAGAGCGCGTCGTGGATCGAGCGCTTCATGTGGATCGGGAGGAACCAGTCCAGGTCGGCGAGATCGTGCCCGCTGCGCTCGACGGCGTCGCGCGCGACCTCGACGAAACGCTTGATCGTGATCGGGTCGAGGCGGCGCTTCATCTCCACGCCGTCGATCACGTCGAGGAAGTGCATCCCAGCGTCCACGGTCTCGTGGCCGGCGGGGTGGGCGCTGCCGCCTGCCGGGACGTGGACGTGGTAGGCGAACGACCCGTCGGACATGAGCGACGAGGCCAGGATCTCGCCGTTGCCGTGATCGCGGCGCAGCAGTGCGGCCACGGCTCCATCCCCGAAGTTGTACGCGAAGCGCGAACGCGGGTTGGTGTAGTCGATGATCCCCGACTCGCGCGAGGCGGCGACCATCAGGATCGACCGAAGCGATTCATCGGCTACGAGCATGTCCCGCGCGATCTTCAGCGCGACCGGCGCGCCGGCGCTGGAGTTGATCGCCTCGAACGCGAACCCGTCGATCCCGAGCGCCTCCTGGACCGCAGGCGCGACCTGCCAGACCATGTGGTCCTTCCAGTGCGACCCGAAGTACATCACCGCGTCGATCGAGTCGGCGCCGTTGCGCTCGACGACCGCGCGGGCGGCCGAGACGCACATCTCGGAGACGTGCTCGTCGGGGCGTGCGCGGTGCTTGCCGGCGAGCCCGAACTTCTCGATGAGCACCTGCTCGGGGATGCCGCTGGCACCCGAGATCTCGGCGGCCGACTCGAACCGCTCGGGCACGTACATCCCGAGGTCGGCGATGAACACGCGGGCGCTCATCCGTATCGCTCCCGGAGCTGGGGTTTCAACAGCTTGCCGGTCGGGTTGCGGGGGAGCGTGTCGGCGAACACCACCGAGGCGGGCACCTTGAACTTGGCGAGCTGCTCGGCGCAGAAGCGCTGGATCTCCGCGGGGTCGGCGGTGGATCCGGCGCGTA
>JBBDRM010000079.1:25765-33270 GCA_040905475.1 Actinomycetota bacterium | reverse complement strand
CGTCCGTCCAACACCACCGCCATCTTCACCGAGGCCGACTAGCACCCCCCCGTCACCGAGGCCGACACCTACCGACCCCTACCCTGGAGGCGTTTCCCTTCCGGTGCCGCCGGCCGGCGACTCGTTCTTCCGGGTGAGCGATGTGGCGCCCTCGCCCGGCGTCTCCCGCGGCATGGCCTCGTTCATGTGGATCGCGCTCGTCCTGTTCGCCGTGGGGCTCGTGATCCGCTGGTTCTTCGTCGCAGCTCGCACCGGCGACGACGGCTGAGCTAGTCAGTTCGGTTCGAGTTCCCTTCGCGGAAGACGGCCTGCGCGAGTTCGTCCGCGCCCGGCCCTTCGTACCGAAGAACGTACAAGCCGTTGCGCAGGTCGACGACGTAGATCAATCCGTCCGACACGATCGGCGTGCTCCACATCGCGATCTTGACCGGACCCGCGGTGAGGCGGGGATCCTCCGTGGCGACGCGGGCGAGCGGTTCGGGCGAGAAAGTCGCCAGCGCTTCGAGTCCTTCTTCGCCGACGGCGGCCGCGACCAGACCTGCGCCGTGCCAGCTCACAAGGACAACACCGCCGACGACGGTCGGATTGTGCGACGAGAACGAGTACGCAGAGGACCGCGGCGCGCCGGTGCATGACTGCACGTGATTCCGCTCGGTGCGGAGCTCTCCGACGAGGCGCGGCCGGCGCGGGTCGGCGACGTCGATGAGTCGCATCCAGCCCCACGGACAAGAGCCGGCTCCTCCGTAGACCTCGTCTGTCGTCAGCACGCGCGGGATCCCGGGAACCTCGATCGCCGAGTGCGGACCGGGCGACCAACGCAGTGCGGCTCTTGGGGGCGTGATGAGCGCAACGTCGGGGCTCGGGGAGCCGCGCGCGAGATCGCTTGAATCCAGAACCGCGAAGCCCCCACCCAGATGCGCCAGATAGGTGCGGGTTCCATCCGCCGACACCCCCACGGAGTGGAGCTTGCCTCCGAGCTCCCGGTTGCCGGTCCATCCGGCGACCGTGGCGACCTCGCCCGTTCGCGCGCGAGAGATGTCGAGCACGAACAGACCCATGCTGCCGTCGCCTGGGGTGTCGGTCGAGACGTACAACAGGGCTCGCCCCGGCCGGATCGGATCGACCCAGAGGAACATCTCGTGGGCCGCGGACGCAGTCGGGAACTCCTTTATCAGCCGGGGAGCTCGGGCACGACCGCCGCGCAGATCGTAGAAGCGCAGCGACGATCGACCCGACCCTGAACACTCGTGCGCTGAACCGCCGCACGGCAAGTTCAACACGACGAGCAGGTCCTGGTCGGGCCAGATCCTCAGCTCACGGGAGCTCGTTCCTACGGGCGGCGGTGCGATCTCGCCGACGACCCGCGGCTTCGCCGGATCCTGGACATCGACGACGAGCACGCCGGGACGGGGGTGGTCGGAGGATGCGTCCGTTCTGTTCCCGACGTAGACGTAGCGCGAGCCGACCGCGAGCCCTGCGTTCATCCCACGGCTCAGAAGCGGCTCGTGTCCGACCAATACGAATCGGCCGGCTACCGGCGGCGACGACGACGGTGAGGAAGTCGGTGTCGCGGATGAAGGAAGAGGCTCCGGAGTGGCATCGCCCTCGCAGGCCGACATCGCGAGGCAAAGGCACAGCACCGCCCAGAGCCTTATTCTCGTCACCGTTCCATCTCACCACGAGACGCGTGTTCGGGCCGAAGCAAAGTGAGAATAAGCAAAGGGGGCCCGGGAAGGGCCCCCTCGCACGTTCCCTTGATGTCAGCCGTTGAGGCCGAGGATCTCCTCGACCGAAACGATCACCGCACAGTTCACTTCGGTCACGACCCCCTGGTCGCCGCCTAGCGGGAACGGCAGACCCAGGTCGATGTCGTGCACGAGGCTGGACGCGAGCCCACCTTCATTGTTCTCCGGTGCGAAGGCAGAGTGCTGTGTGCCGTCGCCGTCGAAGTCGGTGGAGCAGGTCGTCTCGCCGTTCTGGCAATCCGAATCCTCTTCGTCGGTTGCACCGTCTCCGTCGTTGTCGATCCCGTCGGAGCATGTCTCGTCTCCGGGAGGACCTTCGGGCTCCTGGCAGTCGGAGTCTTCCTGGTCGGTTGCACCGTCTTCGTCGTTATCGATCCCGTCGGAGCAGGTCTCATCTCCGGGAGGACCTTCGGTGCCGGGCCCGCCATCACCGGGGCACTTGTCTAGAAGACCCTTAGGCAGGTCAACGAGGTGATTGTCGGCGTCACACGGAGGGTCGTCCGGCGGGGGATCCGGGGTGCCGTTTCCGTTACCGCCACCATTGCCGTTACCGCCACCGTTGTCGTCGCCGCCACCGTTGTCGTCGCCGCCACCGTTGTCGTCGCCGCCACCGCCACCGCCACCGCCACCGCCTCTGCCGTCGTCCGCTGCTGCGACGGCTTTCGCTCCGTCGCTGGACGCCGCCATCGCCACGCCGAAGGCGGACAGCATCGCGACGATCACGAGAAGAATCAGAAACTTCCTGTTCATGGATCCCCCCTCTGGGATCGAAGTCGGTCGAGGCCCCCAGCATCTTGGTTCTGTGTTGGGTGCTCTTCTCTTCACCTCCCCGGTCCTCGACTCACAGAACAAATGGTCCCTTACCCCATTTTTTCCGACCTAGACGCTTAATGGCCGCGAGAGCCCCTTTTTTCAAGACGAACGGCTCAAACGCGACCTGGCAGCCCGACGAAGCTCTTGGGGTGCCGACCGGAAGCTTGGAGAGTGCTGGGCGGCTACGGTTCGTGGCGGGAGCGCACTGAGGGGTCGACGGCGCACGCTTGCTCGCCGAGGATCCGTCCGAGCTTCTCGCGGTTCCTAGCGATCAAGCGGTAGATGCGGTCGGTGCTCTTCGGGAACAGGCCGGCCATAACTGCGAGCGGCGCGCCGCCCGGTAGGAGCCGGAACAGCGGAGCGACGCCCGCGCCGGCGGAGCGCACCACACCGTCCTCTCCGACGAGATGCCAGGACGCCATCTTCTGTTCCTCATCCATGTCGCCGAGAAGGGTCTGGCCCTCAGAGCTCTGGATCGGGAGAACGCGCAATGCGCCACGGCGATCCCACCGCCGGACCCGATCGCTCGTCCAGCGGCAGAAGCCGCAATCGGCGTCGTACAGGAGCGTCGTTTCGCTCGACACGCCTTTAACTGTATCTGGGTGGGGGAGCCCTCATCCGGAGACCGATGCCGGCGTCTTCGTCGCCGAGCCGGAGTCACCGGTTTCGGCGATCCGGCGGAACACGCCGAAGCGGGATGCTCGCATCCGTGCGCGTACGCGTCCGAGGAAGACCTCCATCGCGTCCTCCGGCACGAACGCGATGTACGAGGCGATCATCACCATCGAGAAGAACCCGAGCGCGAATGTGATCTCGATGAAGAGATGGAGGGCGATCCCGGCGACGATCAGGTACGGGCGCCAGCGCCGGTTCCAGATGAACAAGGCGAGAGCGAGCTCGACGGCGAGGGTCCCGAACGTCAGGACGTTCGCGAGCAAGACCGAATCGGTGAGCGCGTCGGGCAGGGGAAGTCGGACGAGGTCATCGACCCGCAGCGACTCGGACACGGCAGTGCCCCCGAACCAGCGCTCGCCGCGCGCCTTCGCCCAAACGGTGAAGAGGTACACCATGCTGATCTGGATCTGTACGAGACGGAGCGCCCACGGCGCACGCTTGGGGAAGGTCCAGAACGAGGCGCGAGCGGCTCGCCGGCGATCGAGCGAGAGCGCCTCACCGGCAGGCGCAAGCGCGATGAACAGCGCGATGTTCCGAAGGAGTGCGTCGCCGGAGTTGAAGACGAAGGGGTCGCGACGCGTCAGCGACATCAACGCGATCCACGCGATCGCGGCGGCGATCCGCGTGCGATAGCCCAGGGTGAGGCAGACGGAGGAAACCAACAGCGATCCGATCACGCAGACGACGGCGATGTCGGATCCGAAGAGCGCGAGCAACCCCCACCTGACGCCCACGGGAGGATGCTCGGGGAGCACGCCGTGCGAGGAGAAGAAGCTCAGGACGTCCGGTGCGACCGCCACCGCCCAGGCGAACATGATCAGCCCGAAGGCGATCCGCAGCACCGCGAGCGTCGCCACCGAGGTCGGTGCGAACCAGAAGCGATCCCAGAAAGGCTCGGGACGTTTCACGGACCGCCCTCCTGGTACTGCACCGTGAGGAGGACGCTCTCACGCCAGGGTTGTTTCGAAGGCTTTCCGCTCCCGAGCGGGGGTGCGACGTACGAGCGCTTGACCAGTACGACTTCCACCGGCACCTTCCCGTCTTTCGTGTGCATCCGTGCGATCCAGTCCGCGGTGGGTTCGAGGAGCTCGTCGTTCGAGGACGCAAGAACGTTGCCCGCCCACTTGCGCCAACGGAACGTGCGGTACACACCGACGAACGGGTTGCCGGTCGGCGGGTGCCACACCGTGATCGAGCCGTCGTCGAACGTGATACGCGCCTCGAGCTGGAGCGTCGCGCGCCGGGGATCCGGAGCGAACAGGTTCCAGTTCTGGTGCAGGCCGGTGGCGTCGAGATACGGATCGAAGACCTTCATGCCGGTGCGGCGAAGCTCGGAGGCAGGCAGGTTCGAGATGAGCATGGCGGCCAGCGTGAACAGGATCACTCCGGATATGAGGGCGCGGCCGGTCGAGCTCGTCTCGAGACGGCGTTGGAGGCCCCCCGTGCTCTTCATCTTCAGGTCACCCAATGTTGACGTCGGCGGGCGAATGGTCCGACTTGAGTGCGAGAACGACGGTTCCTATCGATTGGCCTCGGCGAGCGTCTCGAGCGTGCGGCGCCGGCCGTCCAGATCGGGAGCCATCGGGCCCACGACGAGTGCCGTGCACCCGGACCCGCTGAACGCGGAAAGGCCGTCGCGGAGGCGCTCCTTGTCCCCGACAAGCGATACGGCGTCGACGAGATCGTCCGGCACGGCTCCGATCGCCGCACCCTTGTCGCCGCCGAGGAACAGATCCTGGATCCGTTCCGCCTCTTCGTCGAAACCGTAGCGCCGCACGAGCGCGTTGTAGAAGTTCTGTTCGCGTGATCCCATCCCGCCGACATAGAAGCCCACCGCGAACCGGGCGATATCCCGGCCCATCTTCAGGTCGCCCGCGAAGGCGGGGACGAAGGGCGCTATCTCGAGCGGGCCGAGCGATGGGGAACGCTTGGCGCGTCCCGCCGCAAGCGCGGGGCCGAAAACCCGGCTCGCATGGGCCGGCGAGTAAAAGGTGGGGAGCCAGCCGTCGGCAAGCTCGGCGGTGAGCTCGACGTTTCGCGGCCCGAGCGACGCGACGTAGATGGGCAGGTCGGGGCGCAACGGCTTGTTCAACAGGCGAAGCCCTTGCGTCAGGTTGAAGACCTCGCCCTCGTAAACGAGCTTGTCGCCGGCGAGCACCTTGCGGACGATGTCGATCGTCTCTCGTGTGCGCCGGATCGGCCTGTCGTATGGAACGCCGTGCCATCCTTCGATCACCTGCGGACCGCTGACGCCGATGCCGAGTATGAAGCGGCCGCCCGACAGCTGATCCAGCGACGCGGCCGTTCCGGCGAGCATCGCGGGAGTTCGCGCGTAGATGTTCGCGATGTTCGTACCGAGCTTGATCCGGTCGGTGGCCGTCGCGATCTGGGTGAGCGTCGTGAACGCGTCGAAGCTGTACAGCTCCGACGCCCACACGGAGTCGTAGCCGAGGGCCTCGGCCTCCCGGGCCAATGCGATAAGGCCCTCGCGATCGTGTGTCTCCGTGTAAGGGAGCTCGATCCCGAGCTTGAGCGTCATCGACCAGACCCTATCGCGGCTCGACTCGACGAGCGACGGTTGGAGGTTCCGGGACACATCGGACTTTCATGTACGGACCGGGCGCAGGTTGGGGGCAGCCGATTCGGGTGGTCGCAGATGGCCCGTCCGGGGAGTTATCCAAAGTGATTCACCGGTCGATATGGAGATGGATCGATCGAGGGCAGGAGCCTGGGGGCCGGCCCCTACGAGGTGATGGCGTGGCGAAGAAGGTCAACGCTCCACTCTGCGACCGATGCGAAACGCCGTATCGGTCGGCCGTGGCGTTCTGCCCTTCCTGCGGTGGACCCACCCCGTGGACGTCACACGAGGAGCGGGTCGCCTGGGAGGTGCGTCAGTGGCGCGCCAATCGTGCGTCGACCGAGCGCGACAAGCCGCAGATGATGCTCGTGCGGACCGAGGCGGGCTACCAGCCCATGCCCGTGGCCCGCACCGACTACGTGTGGGATCAACCGCTCCATCCCGAGCGCGCGGTCGCGCCCGAGCCCTCTCGTCGGGCCCCGGCCCCGGCCGCCGCGGTCCAGGCCCCGACACCTGCTTCCCGGTACGCCGTCGTCGAACGCCCGGCCGAGCCGCACCAAACGAACGATGGAAATGTGAACGGCCACGCGGCGGTGGCTCGCCGACCGGCCGTCGAGATCGCGGCGCCCGCTCCCGAGCATGTGGCCGAGGTGACGCCGCCGACCGTCGTCCGACCGTCTGAGCGGGTCGAGCTTCCCGACCCTGCGGGATCGCTGTTCGGGTCCGCGGACGACCGCGTGACGGTGTCGAAGAAAGCCGTCGCGCTCGGGATCGCGCTGGTCGTCGGGCTCCCGTTCGGCGGGAGGGTTCTGGGTCTTGGCGGAAACACGCCGGTGGTTGCACCTCCGAAGGCCGCCGTCGCCGCGGCCCGGCCGGCCGCGCTGGTCGCCGCACGGTCTGGTTTCGAGCAGCTCGGCCCCGATGCCGTTCGCTACGCGGTCGTGATCCACAACCCCAACAAGTCGTTCCAAGCTTCAGGGGTCACGGTTAACGTCGTCGTTCACGATGCGCGCGGCCGCCTCGTCGGAACCGATACCGAGCGTGTCACCGCAATCCCCGCCGCCGGTGCGATGGGGGTCACCGGCGCCGTCGGCGTATCCGGCGCGGCGTCCCGGATGAGCGTGAAGGTCGGGACCACATCGTTCCAGGAAGCGAAGCCAACCAAGCCTTTCCGTGTCCGCGACGTGCGGCTGAGTCGCGTCGACGGCCAGTTCGTCGTGCGCGCGTCCGTTTCCGGGGTCGAAGCCGTGAAGGGAGCGCGCGTCGTCGTGATCCATCTCGACCGCACGGGGAGGGTTATCGGCGGCGACTTCACGTACGTCGACGTTCCGCGAGCACCGAAATCGGTGAGCGCCACGATCTCCACGGCCGGCGTTCCGGGCGGAGCGCGCGTGGAGGTTTATGTACTACCGCGCTAGGCGCGGGCTCGATTCGCATGTGCGAGGATGCATGCGTGGGGGAGCGCGATCATCCGGACCGCGGCGCGGAGCATCGCGCCGATCTGAGCGGGCTCGGCAGGTTGTCGGAGCAACCGCCCGCGCCACGCGGCGAACGCGCGGCGCCGATCATCCGGGGACTCTCGATACTTCTGCTCGCGATCGCGGCCGCGGGTTTGCCGTGGTACTTCCTGACGCGAGCGGGTACGGATCTTCCAGATCCCGGCACGGCGGCGCCGGGGGGGGGGGGGGGGGGGG